>DUIU01000078.1:2686-5865 GCA_013330155.1 Candidatus Poseidonia sp.
TGGAATCAGCCGTTTACCGCCATCGACATCGGCTGTGGGAATGGATGGGTCGTACGTCGAATCCGAGCCCATGCACTGTGCCAACACGCCAGTGGGATAGACGGAGCACCCTCCATGATTGCAAAGGCGAGGGAGGTTGACCCAGAAGGCGACTACATTGAAGCGATGTTGCCCGATTGGAAACCTTCCGAAGCGGTTGATTTGATTCATACCATGGAATGCCTGTATTACCTCGATGACCCGTTGGGATTCCTTCACACGCTTCACAACGATTGGCTGCGCCCAGGGGGACGAATGGTCATCGGCGTGGACCACTACCAAGAGAATCCTTCGAGCCATGACTGGGGCCCTTCACTCAATGTTCACATGGCCCTGCTTTCCATTGAAGAATGGACTGAGGGGTTGGAAAAGGCCGGCTTCGTAGATGTTGAAGCCGTTCAAGTTGGGGCCAAAGAAGGATGGAGTGGTACGCTGGTCCTCACGGCGAACCGTCGGATGGATTGACGAACCCTATCGGCTCACCAAGGGGTGCGCAGCGTCGTAAATCGCCCATGAAATACGCGCATGATTGACACGTCCCGGGGTCCGAAATCCGCTGAGGTGGCGCTTCCAAGTCCGGATTCAAATGCACCGAGGCCCGCCAAGCGAGATGCGTTTCAAGGTCGTCCTTGGCTTGTTTAAACGCCCCTTCTGAAAGTTGAATCATGCGTCCGTTGGCACCCAGGAGAAGGGCGGGTGGGAGGATTTGCCGTTGCTGATGGCTCGGCTTACGCGATTCGATGGCTTCCAAGGCAAGCGAATACAGCGCGAGTTGAAGCCGGTGCTCGTGAAGAATGTGCGCTTCTTCATCGCTTTGTGGGACGACGTTCAGTTCGGTGGAAGGAACACCCTGCAGAGGATGTCCTCCTGCGCTGGTCGATTCGTTGAACGCACCTAAGCAACCCCGTGTTTTGAGGTCAACCACCTGAAGAGCGCCTTGTCCATCCTCATTGACCAAGGCGAGGACCAAATCTGCCCGACCGCTGAAATCCATGTTCACGTGGTCAACCACGGCCCCGTTAAACCCGGGTACAGGATGGTCGCTGAATCCATCTTCACCCAACACCAAGCGGTGCCGATGGAAGAACGGTAATTCAGTGCGAACAGCCTCAACCGTCCAGCCATCGAGTGGCTCACCCTGAACCAAACGACCAAGCCTACCCTGGTCGATGAGGGAGCCAAGATGCATCAGTCGATCCCGCCACCTCGCTTCGCGTGAGCCATCCGGTTGGTCAACCCCATGGCCGAACTCGTTCATCACTCGCTCCACCGTTTTCAGAGAGGAGAGGTCGTCGTCCCCCTCGTGCATCCACGAAGCATCCAACGGAGGTGCCCCTTCCAGAGGAGACCGAGGGTTGCGCAGTCCAATTTCCAAAACACGGTGCATCATCAGCCCAAAGGTGGTCGGTTCGGGCCAGGTCTTGGGCGGCGATGGTTTGACGGCCGTGTTCGGAAGACGGAAGGGCTCGGCTGGCCAACCCTTGACGTGTTCAAACCAATAGCTGCGCATGCAGTTGAATGTAGCGTCCAAATTGTGAGCGGCTCCTTTGATGTTCTCAACCAGTCGTAGAGGCGTCAGCGTCTCGGATTGAGGCGGTTCCAATTCCTCGAGGTGGGTGGCCAAAGCACGCGCCCGTTGTTGGGGCGATTGGGTTTGAACCGCATCGAAGCAATCCGGATGGTGGTACATTCGGAGGCCGTCGAGTCCATCAACACCAAGAGATGCGCTGGAGAGAAGGGCGCTCGGATTGAGGGGCGTCTGGAACTTTTGGGAGACAAAACGAGGGAGAACGTCCGCTTCCAAATCCGCTGCTGAAATCCATGGAGCCTCGCTAGCAGCACACCATGTTGCTCGACGGAGCCCTTCCACCAGCATGCGACCCATCGTTCGTGGGTCGGGAGCGAACCGGACGGACAGAGCACCCGTTGTCTCATCAAAGGTCGACTGATTTCCCGGACTTCCTGTGACGATCAAGCGGTCTTTCACGCGAGTCAAAGCAACGTAGAATTTTCGGCGCAGTTCAGCCTTGTCTTGGGCCTTGTTCATCTCAGCTGCAAACGCCCACAATCCATCTTCAGGCCGGTCCTTGGCTCGCCATGGCTGAATGCGACCAGCAAGAACTTGCGGCGTCACCAAAATGTTGTCCTGCACCGACATGCTGGCATCGGCTTTTCCGGCGGAGAACAAGCCGGAGACCACAACCACGGGTGCTTGGAGTCCTTTTGACCCGTGAATGGTCATGATTTGGATGGCTGATGCATTTGGTTCAGTGATGGCTTGCGGGCCTTGACGGCCGAGTTCTCGAATCTCAACCATGCGACGATAGACCGCCCCTGCATCATGCCCTGTGTCGTTTCCAATGGACTGCACAATGGTGAGCCACCCCTCTGCAAACTGACGTTGAGCGTCGTCTGGGTAGGCCACCAAAAGGTCCGATTCGTCAAGCACAGCATCAAACACATCGTACACAGCACCCCACTGCATCAGCCGTTGAAGGCGGATGAGCAGTTGCTGGACACCCTCTGTTGGGGCGTGTTGAATCAAGTGAGGAATCACCGGCACGCCTTCCTCAAGAGAAAGGAGCGCGTCGTGAACCTGCCGCTCGGTCATCCCCACCACCGGAGAGCGAGCGAATTCAACCGCTGCTTTTCTCATCGTAGGATGGGCCATGAGGGCCAGGATGGACATCAAGGGTTGAACCACGGGTTGCATGAGAAGCAGCCCCTGACGGTCCGCCATGACGGGGATGTGGCGGGCTCTTAGGCGGTCGACGAGGTCTGGAAGGTGTTTTCTTGAGTTGATGAGGATCATGATGTCTTGTGGTCGCACGCTCGGCCCCTCATCCATAACCGTCGTCCAGGTTGCGTTTGTGCTGTCCCATACTCGCGTGGGCGCTTGATTCAAGAGCGCATGAAGACGGTCGGCGAGAAGCTCATGCTCAAGATGAACAATGGAGGCGTTTGGGTCCTCAAAGGTGTTCACGGGGACGTCCAAATCACTCGGGGGGTCGGTCAAGACACCTGGAATAGGAAGGAGCCATTCCAACACGCCAGCATGTTCGGTTTGCCTTGCTGGACGGAGCCGTTGGGCCTCAGCATGCCAGTCGCCGGGTAAATCGTGGTAGCGCGGGTCGAACACC
>DUIU01000057.1:0-4619 GCA_013330155.1 Candidatus Poseidonia sp.
CGTTCAGTGTTGATGGCGAGCCACCTCATGGATGACGTTGAGCGGGTTTGCGAGAACATCATCTTGCTTCACAAAGGAACCCTTGCGGCCCAAGGGAAAATTGAGGACCTCAAAGCGATTGATCGGGAAATTGAGATTCATGTCTGGGGCGGAGCCACCCGGCTTGAAGAACGCCTTACGGACCAAGGGTTCCGTGTCCGGAGAGAAGGAAGGGTCATGCGAATCGCCCACACCGAAGAGGACACCACAACCTCGATACTCAAAGCAGCCGCAGAGGTTGGTGCTCAAGTTCGTCGGATGCATGAATACGAAGCCTCCCTCGAGGACTTGTTTCTCGCTATCATGGACAACCTTGGCTACAGCGTAAAATCAAGTGAGGACCTCCTGCGTTCGCCGGTTGAAGCCCGGCGCGTTGATGCACCGGAATCCCTAGGTGGTGGCGCATCATGACCGAGGAAAATTTCTCCGCAGAGGCTCCTGTGACGGGGCAAGGAAGGATGGATGTGGCCTGGGGCGCCAACACCGGGGATGAATTACCCGAACATGCCCAGACCGCTAACACAGCAAAAAGCGGCGAGATTTTTGAACAACATTACACGCCATGGACCGGCCAACTCAACCCTCGCTGGATGAGAAATTGGTCCATCCTCCGCCATCATCTGCTCGGCATTTTTCGCAAAGGACACCGTCCATGGACGATGCCAACTCGAATCTTCATTCTCATCGCTTTTCTCGCATCCCTCGCCGATGCTGGCATGACCCTGCTTTCGGGACTGGTTGGAAGCTCTGAATTCCATGCCCTGTTTGGCGTGAGCCGAGACAACCTCTACGGCCATGTGCTCGGCTTCTTTCCCCGCAACGTGCTGTATTATCCCTTGGTGGCTGCCCTCTTGGTAGGAGGGGTGATTTCGGAAGACCGACAGCACGGGACTTCTGCCTTGTACTTTTCACGCCCGATTTCCCGTTTTGACTATGTGGGAATGAAATTTATTTCCGTGGCCATGATTCAAGCCTTGGTGGTGCTGATCACCTACATTTTGTATTTCGTCGCCGAGGTTGTCGCCTATGGACGCGGGTGGGCCTGGATGGTCGATGTGTTCCCGATGTTCCTGTCTGGTTTTTTGGCTGGCATGTTGTTGATTTTCACCTACACCAGCATCGGCCTCAGCCTCTCAAGCGTTTCAACCGGGCGATTTTTCCCTGGCATTGGGTTGTTAGCCATCGTATTTGGAACCAAAACATTGGCGAGCATTGTCAAGAATTTATTTGACCGTGAAATCCTTTACCTCATCTCACCTTACGATTGTGTCGCCCACGTCGGTCAAGCCATCATCGGAACCCAAACCACCTATGACCAATATTCCTGGACGTATTCATTGGTGGCTTTGGTCGCCATGAATGCATTGGCCCTCTACGTGTTGGCCTCTCGCGTTGCCTCAATGGAGGTGACCCGAGAATGATACCCGACATAACACAACAAGGGCCTCCACCTCAACAACCAACAACGGTTGCTCCAAAAGCACCGGTTGTCTATTTCAACGGTGTTTCAAAATCCTACGGCCGCATCCATGCACTTAGCAGCATCACCCTTGGTTTAAGCGGGGGAGTCACTGGCATATTGGGCATGAATGGAGCAGGGAAATCAACGATGTTCAAACTGCTCATGGGCAAATTGCGCCCGAGCGCAGGCGAGGTCAAACTCTTCGGAGTGGACCCGTGGAAAAACCCGGCCCCTTACGCCAATGTGGGCTTTGTCCCCGAACATGAAAAAATGCATGATTGGATGACTGCTCTGGAATTCGTCAGCACCTTTGCTCGCCTCCACGGCATGACCCGAAAAGAGGCCGAAGTCGAGGCCATCCGCGTGCTCGACTTCGTGGGACTCAGCGATGTGGCAAACAAAGAGATTGGGCGGTTCTCAAAGGGCATGCGGCAACGAACCAAAATCGCTCATGCTTTGGTCAACGACCCAGAACTCATCATTTTGGATGAGCCGCTGCAAGGATGCGACCCTCTGGCCCGAACCACCATCATGAACGTGATACGGGAACTCGGAAAGTTGGGCCGTACGGTGCTCGTGAGCAGCCACATCTTGAATGAAATTGAGCGCATCACCGAACAAATCGTCATCCTTCACCAGGGAAAATTGGTGGCGCTGGGTAATCTCCATGCCATTCGGGAACGGTTGGACCAGATACCGCACACCATCCGTTTGATTGGGGACGATGCTCGAGCACTCGCCCGGGATATCCTCGGCCACCCCGCGGTCTTCGGTGTCAGTTTTCCGAACGAAACCGAACTTCTCATCCAAACCTACCATTTCGGCCAACTGCACGCTGAATTACCTCGCCTTATTGTGGAGAACAACCACAAAGTGAGCGTCATTGACAACCCAGACGACGACCTTGAATCCCTTCTTCATTACCTCGCTGGAGGGAACGCCTGATGGCTGAGCGGCAACTCCCCAGCCTCTGGAGTGGCATGGACCGAAAGGCCTTGGCCATCGCTGAATTCACCTTACGCCAACAACGCAAGCGCCTTTCAACTTGGGTGGTGTTGCTCGTCGGTTTTGCCGCCATGGCGGTATTGACCATGTTCTACATCGACGCCATGACTCGAGATTACGAGGCCATTGACAACGATGGCGACTCCTACGATTGGGATAACGACGGCTACCCCAACGGTCAAGAATTCCTTTACGGCACAGACATTTTTGACGCCAATTCACATCCAGGGTTGCTTGATGCATCCATTCTACCGGATGACCCGAGCTTGTGGATTAACGAAGATGATTTTGATTGGGATGCTTTGGAAGCGGGAAGTGTCGGAGTGGACGACAACGGAGACTGTGATACAGCAGATCGCACACCTTCACAAAAAGACGCCAATCGAAACGGTATTCCATGCGACATTGTGCTTCGACTTGACCCCTATGGGCAAGGCACCTACACCATTCTAAGCGATGGAAACGTGGACGAAGACCCAGACGATGAGGCGTATGCCTTGGAATCAATCCATCGAAGTTTCGTGCTCGCCATTGGAAAATTGGGGGTTGTTTTCCTCATCGGTATTTTCGTACCGTTGTTCATGGCCACCGGGCTCATTCGCAACGAAATGAGTTCAGGCACCATGCATTTCATGCTCGCCAAACCCATTGCTCGCAGTGAAGTCTTTCTCTACCGATTGCTCGGATTTTATGCCCTTGCGTGGGTTTACCTCACTGTTCTCATCGCTTTGTTAGCGATTGTAGCGGGCCTCATGGGCCCGAGCGATGGATTCTTCCGGTTTGGAGACCTTGGGGTTTGGATGTCAGTTTGGCTCGCTTCAATCATGGCCATCACCGTTTACGGCATGCTCTTTTGCACGTTAGGGGTTATGTGGAAACATGGAATGGTGTTGGCGCTACCCATTGCGGCTTGGGAATTGGGAATGGTCCTCACCACCTTGGGTGCACCCGATGCAGCCATTCTTCGGTTTTCGGTGATTGGTTGGGCCATGAACATCGTCGATGCTGGAGCCGCCCTTGCTTGGCAAGATACACCTTTACTCATTCAGATGGGGCTTTGGGGAGGCGGAAATGGGCCGTTGACAGGAGCTGACGCGTTGAACGTCTTCTGGTCAACCCCGGGCTTGGGCATCGGAGCGTTGGGAACGATTGTGGTGTCCATGCTTGTGCTCTTGTTCCAAGCCGCAGCCTGTTGGCTGCTGGGAAGTGTCCTGTTCAAATCAAAGGAAATTGAGTGAGGGTGGATGATGGACAATACACCCCCGAACACCTTCCAAGGTGATTTCTCAACCATGTGGCGCCTCGGAATTCGGGAACCACTTTGGCACATGACATGGGATTGGTGGTGGTGGTTGGTCATGATCGACGACCCAGAAGGCCCCGAGTGGGGAAAACAATTGATGGTGCTGTGGTCGACCAAAGACAACGACCGAGTCGAGGTCAACGGCACCCCTTGGACGCCAAGCGGCCGTCCGGGCGTTGATGAACACGGGGGGATGGTCATCGACGGCATGGTGTGTGCTTGGTGGTTTGACGGTCACCGCATGCATGAGCCGTACATCAAGCGCACCTGTGACATGATTGCCATGTCGGATACGCACCCGTCGTGGCCAAGCAGCGGCCTCGGAGATGGAGGAGGAGCCGTTGTCCCACTCCTTCCCGATGACCTCTCCATGGGATTAAACAGCGACAAAGGCTCGTTTTGGTTGAACCTGCGCGGTGATAAAATCTCCATCGAAAATGGGGCTCCATCGTCGATGGCCCTCAACCTCACCCCGTGGAACTCCGCCATGTCGCAGGCTCGCCCATCCAATGCCACGTATGCTGGCGGAATGGGCTATGATATCCTCCGAGTCCATGGAACGAAAGTGAATGGAACCATTGACGGAGAGGATGTTACTGGCACGGCCTACTTTCAGAAAGTATGCGTTCAAGCACCATCACCCCCATGGTACTGGGGTGTCCTTCACTTTGACGACGGCTCCTACCTGGATTGGTTTCTCCCCCATCTTTCTCCGACCATGACCGCCCGCACCCCTCGGCCTTGGAAGCGAAGGGATATCCAACACATCGGACTCTCTCAGGGCGGATTGTTTCATGATGCGCGCAATCA
>DUIU01000057.1:5027-6364 GCA_013330155.1 Candidatus Poseidonia sp.
CGCTTCCGGCCTTTGACGTCCACATGTGGAACGGTCGAACGAGCATCAAACTCACCGTCGAAGCCGTGGAACGAGCCCACTGGCACTTCGACCAACCCACCCGAGGTGGGATTTGGTCCCACCTCACGTACAACGAATACCCACTGACCTTGACACGTCTTGAAATCGTGGATGAATTCGGAGTTCGACGGCGGCAAGACTACGGATGGGTGCGTGGAAACGCCGAACACGCTTGGGGTGTCTTACACTGAGAAAATGGTCCCATAGCGGGGGAAGTTATTTGATTGCCATCGTAACAAGGTTACATGAGGCCTTGCCATGAGCGACGAAGAAACCGTTGAGGAAATCGCAGAAGAGCCAGCGGAAGAAATGAAAGAAGACGCTGCTCCTTCAACCAACAACCGAGACAAATATCGCCTCATCAGTGGCGAAGATATTCTCGAAAACGGAGAAGCCGGACCGAGCACGCTTGCTTTTCTTGGGATGTACATCTTGGGACTCTTGGTATTTGGTGTCCATCTGTTGTTCAACAACGGCATTGATGCACCCGATGACGCCTCGTTTTTGCTCAAATTAACCGCCACCTTGATCGACGTAACCAACTGGGAAAGTCTCCCAATTGGATTTGTTCTCGTGATGTGCTTTATCACATGGGCAAACCGAATGCTCAACATTTCAACCTCAGGTCGTTGGGTGACCATCGCCCTCCTGGGGATCACCTTCCTTCCCGTCATCATCTCCATCGACAACGTCCTAAGCGCTATTGCAGGACTCTTTGGTGCGGAAGCAGGTTCCTATGATTTCATCCCGATTGACAATTACAACTACTTGATTTCTGGCCTCGTGTTCCTGGTGGTGTTTTGGGCGTTCACCTACAAGTATCAGCGGAGTTTTTCGTATGCTGTCACCACCAACGCCATCATCTTTCAACATGCATTTTTGCTGTCTCGCTCGCATCGCCGCATCCTCTTCGACCGTATTTCCGAAGTCATGGTGGAGCGAACCCCAATGGGGACCATTCTTGGCTACGCTACGGTCACCATCATGACCGATTCAGGCATTGGATTGGTGGAAGAATCCATTGGCGTGAGTGCAGGTGCTGCCCCCGGGACGGCACCCAGTGGTGACGACTCAACGACCACGAAAGTTCGAAAGAGCCTTCTCAAGAAATTCTTCGCCTTTTTGACCTACCAGCGCACCACCCGACGTGTGGACCACGACCCTCGCCATTGCTTCTACAAAATTCGAAAGTGGGAGGACATCAAACTCATGTTGAACGAAATGCATCGAAAGCACTCCCAATCCAACATGCTTGAAGACATCAAGAGTGCCTTGTC
>DUIU01000157.1:0-164 GCA_013330155.1 Candidatus Poseidonia sp.
AATCCCAGCGCAAGGCCGAGGTCCCGCTTTTGATAACCAAGAAGGCCAGCGTTTGGGTCAACGGTGATTTTGTGAATCTTTTCTGGCGTCGTTTCAGCCACGTGTTCAATGTCCATGCCACCTTCCGTTGAGGCCATGATGAGCACGGATTTGTTTTCCCGGTC
>DUIU01000157.1:445-7400 GCA_013330155.1 Candidatus Poseidonia sp.
GAGCACGGATTTGTTTTCCCGGTCCACCAAAATGGCGAGGTAGTATTCGTGGGCGATGTCGCAGCCTGCTTCAACGTAGAGGTTGCGGACAAGTTTTCCCTCTTCACCGGTTTGAATGGTGACGAGAATGTTTCCAAGGATGTTGGTGGCGTAGGTTTCAACCTCTTCTCGGGAAAAGGCGATTTTAACGCCACCTTCCATGACAAGGTCTCCCGATTCAGGGGCGTAGAGGTTCCCTTTTCCTCGGCCCCCAGCATGGATCTGTGATTTGACAGCGACCACCTTTGAGCCCAATTGGTCGTAGGCGGAAAGCGCATCACTCACGGTTGTGCAGTGGACGCCTTCGAGCACGGGAACACCGTGTTGTTTGAGCAATGATTTTCCTTGGTACTCATGGATGTTCATGGTGTTCTCCAATCGCTTGGAAAGAAAGGCCGTCTTTCAATACTTTGGAGTCAATGGTTGCGTGATGTTTTGATGGTGGTCTTGATAACATAGGCCTCAAAGGCGAAGGTAATGCAGGTCGTGGTCTTGGCAGGTGGCGTAGGTTCTCGGCTTCGGCCATGGACCAATAGCGTCCCAAAACCTCTTCTCCCCGTCCTCGATCAAACACTCCTTGAGCACGTGGTTCGCTCTCTTCCCGTTGACATGGTTGACGAGGTCGTGGTCGCTGGAGGCTACAAAGTCGACCAAATCAAAGCCTACTTTGATGCCGCCGATGCTCCATTTGACCTTCGCATTGTTCCCGAAGATGAACCCCTCGGAACTGGGGGCGCTTTGGGCAATTGCCGCGACGTCGTCAGTGGAACGTTTGCATGCTTCAATGGAGACATTATCTCCTCGCTGGATGCATCATCATTGCTGAACATGCACCGCACCAACGGTTCAGTTGGCACCCTCGGCTTGTGGGAAGTCGAAGACCCGAGCCGTTTTGGAATCGTGGGCCTTGACGAATCAAATAAAATCACGAAATTCAAAGAGAAACCTGCTCCCGAAGAGGTTTTTTCAAATCTCATCAACGCCGGGTCTTACATCTTCAACGACGATGTCTTTGATTGGATGCCCCACGGTAAGCACTCCATCGAGCGTGATGTCTTTCCAAAGTTGGCTGCTGAGGGGCTGTTGAGTGGCGTGCCATTCGAGGGATATTTCATTGACGCAGGTACACCAGATGCATGGAACGAGGCTGTCAAGGCTTCCATCGTTCATGGGCGATACACCTCGGGTCAAGTTACCGGCACTCCCCCTTCGTGGTTTGCCAATGATGCAACCCAATCTTTGGTCGCTATGGGTTCCAAACTGGAACATTGCATGGTAGCGGATGGATGTTCGATCGGAGCCTCAAACGTCTCGATGTCCACCTTGTTGAAGGGGGCTAAAATCGGAGATGACGCCACGGTCTCCTCTTGTCTGATTGGGCAAAAAGCCACGGTTGGCCATGGCTGTCAATTGCACGGCGTGATTGTTGACCATGATGTCAATGTCCCTGACGGGACGGTGCAAGAAGGTGGCTCTTGGCCCCCACAGACATGAAATCTGCTAAATGCAAGTGGCGAAGTGCGTGATGCATGGACCGCCCAATGATCGTTGTCAATTTCAAAACCTATGCGACCGCTTCGGGAAGTGAAGCAGAGTCGCTTCTCACTGCCATGGAAGCCCATGCCGATGGCCCGGCTACGATGGTAGCCGTTGCTTCAGCCTTTGATTTGGCCATCTTGGCCCAACAAGCGAAGGGGGTTGAGGTCTGGTCCCAACACCTCGACCCGGTTGGACTTGGAGGATACACGGGTTGGCTTGAACCCCAGACCGCTCTCCACCGAGGAGCAAAAGGCTCAATCATCAATCACGCGGAACACAAAGTGGAACTTGACCACGTACGCACTCTGTTGGAAATGCTTCCCGAGGGTTTTCCAGTGTGCGCCTGCGCTGCAGACGTTGAGGAAGCCAAGGCTTTGGCAAGGCTCAATCCGACCTACATCGCCGTTGAACCGCCTGAGTTGATTGGCGGGGACATCTCTGTCACGACCGCCGACCCTGCCATCGTGAGCGATACAGTGGCTGCAGTCAAAGCAGTCAATCCCAAGGTTCGGGTGTTGTGCGGTGCTGGCGTCAAGAGTGGGAAGGATGTTGCGAAAGCCCTCGAACTCGGTGCGGAAGGTGTTCTTTTGGCCAGTGGCGTCACCAAAGCAACCGATGTTCACGCCGTGTTGAGCGACCTGGTCGCTTCGCTTTGATTGAGTTCAAGCTGTTCACTTCGTTGACGGAGTTTGGCTTGAGCCAAACCGCTAACTGCTGGGCATTTCTTTCGGTGATGGCACCCTCGGCAATGCTTGTTGTGTACGGCAAGGGGCAAGGTGTTGAGAGACGGGTCAGCCTTCGCCCATCGTGAAAGCCAGGTCATCTCTTGGACATCGTGCTTCATGAGTCCGATGGCTTGTTCAATCAATTGCGGCGTTATGATGAGGGTGTGTTCATGCCATCGACTTCCCTTCCATTGGACCACTTTGAGTCGGAAGGCGGCTTCATGGTCTGGTAAACCCTCACTTTTCAGAGCCCAAAGCACCGTGAGGAGGTGTTCCAGTTGCTGGCTCATCAACCCGGTTCTTGGGCTACGAAACTGAATTCGAATTAACGTCCAGCGATGTTGATGATAGACTGCAAGGTCAGGAGCAGCGTAGAATTCAACACCATCAACCTCCATTGAATCCAAGCGGTCAAAGTAGGCCCACCGACGCGGCTGACCGTCCACCAATGGGCGCAACCCAGTCGACTGTTCAAGCAACTGTATTTGCTTCAAGCTCTGCTGTATTTTTTGTTGACGATACTGTGGAGGTACTTCCATTTTTGCGGCGGATAAGGCATCGTTGACCATGTTGGCGAAGATACGTTCTGTGTAGGCCGTTGACCAAATTTTCCGTTGGTACAAATCCTCTATTTTCCGACGCCAAGTCGCCCGCATGGTTCTGGTCAACAGTTCATCGAAGGTTCGTGGTTGATGCTGCCGGCTAACCCTTCGAGATTTGGTGTGAGGTGAGGGCCGTCCATAGGTCAAGGCCCACGCACGTGGGCAGGCATTCATGAGTCGGGAGCTGGTTTGACTCCAGTGGTGTGGGGGCTTGTTCATGGCCTTGACCATTCAGGTCAACCCAGATAACGCTCGTGGTCAAAGTACCCCGAGTTCAAACACGGTTATGGTGGCGTTAATGGCCATCCAAAGGGCGATTGGTGTCAATATCCACCCAACAAATTGTGCAAACACTTCGCCCCCGAATTTTCCGAACAAGCGGGAGAACGGGCCGCCCCATGATGAGACAATTCGGAGGAGTAGCACCACCAATCCGCCACTTAAGGTAAAGAGGAAGAGGAAGAAGATGGCCATCCCTATGCCGCTCCCACCTGCAAGAATTGACGAGCCAACGGATTGAGTGAACAGGTTTGGGAACGCAAGCCAGCCAAACCAGCCCATCCAGATGCCAAGGAGAACGTCTCGGTCCATGTCAACCGGGTCGCGCCAGTCTCGGAATGCCTTGGGGAAACTGCGGTGTAAAAGGCGACCGAGCAAATCCGCTTCATAGGGTGCCCCCCGGCGAGCGGTGAAGAAACACATTTCAAGCATCCATACCATCATAGCGATGTCAAGAAGGAAACGAATCGTCATTCCGGCAGGGAGGACGGTGAGCAACAACGCTGGGAGGTTGACCATCAAGATTCCAGCCCCTGCGGCGACGATGATTGAGCCCCAGAGCAAACCAGGGGGGAGCGGTTCTTCGGGTGCTGTCCATTCATTCCTCGGCAAGGCGAGGAGGAAAAGGAATAGCCCAGGGCCAAGGAGCAAACCAAAGTAGGAACCGAACGAATTTGGTCCACCGCTTGTGATGGCGTCCACGGCCTCAACGATGTCGAGCATGGCAGCAGAGGAGGATTGGGAGAAGGTGACGTGCATGCCAGGGTCAACGATGATCACGCCATCCGAGGCCCCTATTGGTAGGCTATTGGCGAAGGCTTTGTTCTCATCGAGGTACACCTTCCAAGAAGCATTGGTTGATGCTGCGAGGGACGTGACATCCGACATCATGGCATCTTCTCCCGTGACGATGTGAACGACGCTGATTCTCTCTCCCAGTTGGTCAAGGGAGCGATTGAATTCATTGGATTGCGTGAGAATCTGTTCCGAACCCGGGAGCACCAATCCGATGACGAGAGCCTCATTTCCGGCGAGTAATTCACTGATGCTCGCTGATGAACCATCGGGTCTCGTCAATTCCGCATCCAAGACTTTGGTGTTCTCAAGAATAGCAGCATCTGCACCGAGGTTGGGTTGGTCAAAGACGGTGGGAAGGGTGAGCAGCGCTAACGCCACGAGGGCCCCAAGGATTGGGGCGGGAAGGAGCAGACCGGTCCGGAAAGCGTTGCCGACATAACCGAGCAGGGCCAGAACCGTGGTCAGCGTGAGCCAAAGACCTGCACTGGCAAAGCCATCATCTCCTCCGGTCACCTCGAAGCGAAGAATTCCCTCTGCATGGCAATCGCTGTTAAGGTCCCCTGCAATGGTTCTCAAACAAAACTGAAGGTTCATTTCTCCAATGGGAAGAGGTTTAGCGCCGGACCATGTATAGACCGAGTTGTTTCCCCCAAGGTCTCGAGTCATTCGTATTCGACTAGCACTTGTTTCAACGAGGTACTCTCCATCACGGGTGGATTTATCGGTTGGGGGCAAAGGTCCCCAAATTTCCCATTTTTCATCCCTCAGGTCCTCAAGACCCCAGGGGAGCATGTGCTCAAGTTCAACGTGGGCAAGGCGAGCGGCGTCGACCAAAATACTCGCTTTGGGTTCGTAGAGAATGCCTTCAATGACCACTCCCCCACTGTTGTGTTCAAACCCTCCCCATTGGACACGCGCTTGAGTTCCGAGGCAGCGGTGTTCTACAGAAAGGCTGACAGAGATGGATTCCCCGGGCGACATGCTCAACGTGACGTTTTGCATTTCTCCCGAGAAGTTCATGGCGTCATTTTCTGCTGAAGTGTCCAAAGTTTGGGTCACGTCCGTGCTGTAGATTTCACTACCTCCAACACTGACACTGTAGGTGAGGGTGGTGCTCGAATCGGTCCAGGTTTGACGGGTACAGGATTGAGGGCCGCCACCGCCTTCAATGATGGCTGAAAAGTACACTCCCATGAAGACTTCAGCTTCCACGGGTTGTTCCACAGGTGGGCTTTGAAGCGTGAACACAGGAACCGGTCCACCGGTAACTCCGACGGTAAATCCACCGATGGCGGAATCGGTTTGTCCGCGTTGGAGCACCGCTTCCTCCACATCCAATCCCTCAACATAGAGGCGTTCGAGAGGATTGATTTCCCACTCAACAAACCCGGGCTCGTAGGTTTGGTCTTGGTTGGCTGAGACCATGTCTGAAACGCCGATGCAGAGCAGCAAACACAAGGTCCCAATGGCCCATGCTTGACGCCCCATGCGCAGACCAAGGCGTTTTGGTTCAAGAAGCCAATGCACCAATGAACATCGGGTTCAGAGGCTTCCGAGGTAGGCCGTCATCAGCAACACGCCTCCGGTAATGGCGGAAGCGTTCACGGCCCCCTTGCTCATGTAGCCACGGTTTTCGAGGAGGGCTCCAAGGTAACTGTCAATTTGGCATCCGAGCCAACCAATGACAGCAAGTACAGCACCCAATTGAATCCCGTTGGTGGTGGCTGTGTCGTTTCCAGTTACCCACCACGCGAGGAGCGTCAGGATGGCCACGACGGCCGAGCCGACCGCAGCAGCAAGTTGTCCGTTTGGAGAGAATCCTCCGTTTTCTCCCTGTTCACAGGGTTTGAACGTCGTGATCATGCGTACGCGTGGGTCCAAGCAACCGATTTCGCTAGCGAAGGTATCCGACGCGGCAACGGCGACGGCTGCTCCAAACATCCAGACGACGGTGTCCCAATCGTCTGAAAGGTAGGCATAGAGACAAATCAATCCCGGGATGGCTCCGTTGGCTACGACGTTGGTCCACCCTCGGTGCCCGTCGCTTGACTCGCTCAATCCGAGCGCCTTTTTCTCCTCAAAGCGCCACTTTGTGGCTTTGTGAGATGTGAGGAGGAAGCCAAGGAGAATAAGCAGCCATGTCCAGTGGCCTAGGCCACCGACGACGAGACCGAGAAGTGCGGCGGCGTTGGCGCCCTTTTTATCGAGCATTTTCGCCTTTGAAGACATGACCAAAAGTGCAATGACAAGTCCGGCGGTGACCAACAGGTTCCCTGCATTTGGGCCGCTGGAAAAGACATCCATGGTCAACACCTCGGTCAAAGAACAATTTCCTGTCCTACTTTTGCGAAAGCAATTCGGTTTTTGAAGACCGCACCCGATAATGTAGCCTTTTCCTTACTCTTTTGGACTCAGTACAATGGTTGGGAGCCATCGCAAGATGCAGAACCAGAGTATGAGAACCATCAACACCAGCCAGGCCAACTGCAAAACAATGGCCAATCCTGAGGTGTTATCGATTAAGAGCATTCCAACTCCCCAAGATGAACCGTTCCAAAGAGCATGGCCAGCGATGGCCATCATCAAGCCGATGGAGATGGTTTGAGGCATTGGCCATGCGTGATTTTGGTGCTTTCCGAGCCATTTCACCATCTGTGGGGAGGGGACCGTCGCCCAACTCGATTGTTCAATGACGGCCCCTTTTTTGTCGTACAGCACCCAATTTGCTTCTGCATCATCTGAGAGATAAGCGGTCCCTGATATCGATGGCAGGGTATTGCCCCGGCTCAACCAGCATCCGATGGCATAGCCGCTCAGGCCAGTCCACATGGCGTGACCTGGTATTGAACTCAAGCCCCTCAGCGTGGCGGTGAAGAAATAAGAAATACTGCTGTAATCCCCTGCCAACGCCATTGAGATGTAACTTGCATTTTCTACCAGAGCAAATCCTAAACCAACGGTTGAGCCGACGTA
>DUIU01000157.1:7723-14656 GCA_013330155.1 Candidatus Poseidonia sp.
AATCCATGTTTTGGAGAGATGATAAGATGGCTAAGAGCGAGAACGGCGAGTGCTTTGGAAAGTTCTTCACCGACCGGTGCGGATACAAAGAGAATCAGCCCTTCTCCAAGGGTACCGGTGGTGAAAGGGTCAAGGCCCACAAAACCGATCAGAATTGGTGAAACAACGGAATTGATGATGATGGCTGGAACCGTTGAGAGCATGCCCGCTGCTAACATCCATTCAGCGTCGCGCCGAGCGATGTGGATTCCGAAATGCCGGCTGGTAATGGACCACCATGCAAAAACAGGCGTTGCAAATCCAATCAGCCACGCTGGCAGAACCACCAGCAAGGCAAGGAGAAGGGTCCACACATTGGCCCCCAGCAATGTAAGGGGGAGTAAACAAACCGTTGAGATGCCAACCCCGAGAACAAATAACAACCAAAGATGCAAAGGTCGGGGCATCTCAAGGGGGGCAGTGGAACGGAAAAGATGGTGTTGGACTTTGGTTGCTCCAGGAGATTTCACCACCATTCCACCCGAAAGAGCATGGAGATTGGAACCGCCATCGTCAGGATAGGCTTGAACCGTGTGCGTGAGCTTCGGCCGACGAAGGTAAAAGAAAAGCAACAAACACGGCGAGAGGCAAATCCCTCCGAGGAAGGTGAACATCGGGTCAAACGGGCCGATTGTACCGTTCATATCCCCATCGATGTAGCCAGCGACAACCAACACGGAGATTTGAGCGATGAAAAAACAAACGATGACCAAACCAAGCATCGAACGGACGGTTTGCCAAGGTGTTGAGGCTCTCCAAACGGTCAACCTGTCGGGGGCCGGCGTAAGCGGTATCTCCCACATCGGTTGAGAAGGGGGCGCGGTCTGCATCTCCATCACCAAGAAAAGGTACCCGCTCAGTTCGCCCATCAATCGTCACTGAAAAACAGCATTCGGCAGAGGCCATCATCATTGCAGGTGGTCAAGGCTAAGTGGTTCTCCTTCATCAACGGTTTGAAGCAATAAACGGTCGTTCAAATACACCTACACGGAATAAGGCTCATGTCCTGGGCTGCCTACGCACTTGCTCCAAGAAAAGACCACAAGGGAATGTCGACACCAAGTTACGCTGCACGTTGGTTCCTTCCTTTCTGCCTGTTGTTGGTTGGTGGATGGGCTTGGGGAGTCACGCAAGGAAACCTCGTTATGTGGTCAGCGCTCACCGTTATGATTGCTACGCCAGCGTTGAGTTTTGGGTGGTACCTCATCGGTTTAGTGTCCTCTCGGTTCGAGCCCCTTTACATCCTCGAGAAAGCGGAAAAGGCTCACAAAGCTAGGCTCGAGCAGAGAACCACAAGTAAATCCGTGTGATGCTATAATGTTCGGTCATCACAGACTGACATGAGACATTGTTCACCATCTCGCTGGCCCTCAGTTCTCAGTGTGTGACGGGAAAATGTCTTTACCAAGTATTTTGTTGAGAAGATTATGGTACGAACTTCTCACAGCTCAATTTTTGTTGTTCTTATGTTCATTCTCCAGTCCTGGGCCTTCTCAGTTCAGGCTCCGGATGACGAACTCGTTGACTCGGCTGACTCAATGGAGGTTGTCCCTGCGCCCACCACACTTAACACGCCCGGATTTCATGAGGGGAGCGTTTTCTCTGAAGCCACGTTGGCTGCCGGTGCATACCACACCTGCGCCATTTTGGACAACGGTTCCATTTCGTGTTGGGGCTACGATGGTGATGGCCAACTCGGCAACGGGCAGTTCTCTGACGCAGTATATGTCCCTGAGCCAGCGCTTTGGGGTGTTAATTCTTCAGCGGGTCTCACGGCGATGAGCATTTCCGCCGGGATGAGCCACACCTGCGTATTGGCGTTCAATTCGTACGGGAGCGGTGTGAGTTGTTGGGGCTCGACATCACAACAACAAGCCTCTGCATCGTGGGGGGCCAGTGGCAACTTGGAGGAGCCTTCAAATTTGATAACACTGGCCTCACAGTCAAACAGCCAACCCGTGGCTTTGGACTCTGGAACAGAACACTCTTGCGCCGTCATGAGCGATGGTAACCTCTCATGTTGGGGCAACAACAACATGGGTCAAATCGGAGCCTCACCTTCACAAACTCCTTCCACTGGTCCGCAATACAGTAACTTTGTGGACATGAGTTCATTTGGTCATGTCAAGGCCATCGGCCTTGGAGGAGACCACTCCTGTGCCATTGTCGTGAACGGTTCAGTGGCCTGTTGGGGAAACAATTCAGTTGGACAACTTGGTCGTGGATACACGAATGCTTACGATTCTACTCCTTGGTTCGTCCAACCCTTTGGGCAGAATCGGAAGGCCATCGCCATTGATGCTGGAGGCAACACGACATGTGCTTTGCTCAACGACGGTTCAGTTTCGTGTTGGGGTGCAGGTGATCTGGGACAATTGGGTAACAACAACACAGCAGATTCCAACAGCCCTCAAGAGGTATCGTCCTTCCCTGGAAACGAAGATGCCGTTAGCGTCGCGGTTGGTATGCTACACGTTTGTGTTCTGCTTTCTGACCAGAACATGTCGTGCTGGGGGGACAACGTTGTCGGGCAGCTTGGAAACAACAACACCACCAATTCCACAACTCCAGTTCTCGTTCAATCCGTCAATGGAGCGGCCAAACCGGTTGCACTGTCGCTCAACGGGTACCATACCTGTGCGTTAATGGACGATGGGAATTCCGCATGTTGGGGCTATGGCCAATTTGGTTCCCTTGGTGATGGGGAGCCGTTTTCTTCAACGCCTGTATCCGTTGATGTCATCTCGTCTCCGACCGTTGGTATTGGTGCCGGTGGTTGGCATACCTGTGCTGCGTTGACCAACGGTTCAGTGGCTTGTTGGGGTGGAAATTCCAACCAGCAGAGTGGTTCTTTTCACCCCGCTTCGGACCCTTTGGCGACCTACATTCAAGGATACGATTCCAATCGGTCAGCATCGGTGGTTCGAACAGGTCGGTATCACACATGCGCCGTTGATGATTCAGGTGGAGTCATGTGTTGGGGTCGTGGTGCAGAAGGACAGTTGGGCAACGGAGGGACTTCCTCCTCTCGTCTTCCAGTCAATGTATCCCTGCCAGCAGGGGCCAAGGCTGTTGACGTTGTTTTGGGAGGGTCTCATACGTGTGCTTTGTTAACCAACGGAAGCGTCATGTGTTGGGGAGATGGCCCGAACGGTGAGCTGGGTGCAGGCTGGGCTACCACCTCCAGTCTCACGCCTGTCTTCACTTCTGTACTCGGTTCATCTGCACGCTCCGGCGTTTCAATTACTTCGGGAGGATACCATAACTGCGTGCTGCTGGACGACGGCAGCGTGGTCTGTTGGGGCTATAACGGATGGGGAGGCCTTGGTACTGGCTCATACACGGACATGTTTGTCCCCACGTTCGTGAATTCGTTAGGCAGTGGTTCTAGCACAACGGCGACCTCTATCGACGGGGGATATGGACACACTTGCGCTCTTACAAACGCAGGGCCTTTGTGTTGGGGGAGGGCAGATTCAGGCCAGCTTGGAGACGGACAGGCTCAATACAACCGAGCTACGCCCCAAACGGTGGGTTCGTTTGGAACCGGCGTTTCAGCGCTCAACATAACCGCAGGTTGGCAACACACGTGTGCTTCACTTTCCAACGGAAATCTTTCATGTTGGGGTGGTAAAGAACTAGGTGTATTGGGCCCAACGACGTCGTCCAGCACATCGGTTCCCGGTCCACAGTTCAACCTCTCAACCAATGGAACAATCATCCATCTGTCGAGTTTCAATGCTCACACATGTGCTCTGACCAGCAACAACGAGTCATGGTGTTGGGGTTTGAGCAGTTCGGGGCAGTTGGGTAACGGTGTTACTGCCGACCGACACGTTCCGACTTTGGTTGCTGGATTCCCTGGTAATCGCAATCTTGCCCTCCCTGAGCGGGATTGGGATGGAGACGGCGTGTTGAATGAACAACAAGCTGTGCTCGATTCAAACGATAGCGACGGTGACGGATGGGACGATGATGATGAAGATTTCAACACCACGTTGTACCGTTCCATCTCATGTCCCACTGGAAAATACGGTGCTTATGGATGTGTGAGCACCCAACCCGGAACGTATGCTCCGTATACCGGCATGCTCTTCCCATCTCTCGCTTCACGAGGAAACTATGTTCCTGGTTTTGGAGCTTCGACTCAAACGCCCTGCAGCGTGGGGACTTACCAAGGGCTTACTGGCCAAACAATGTGCATGCAATCGGATCCAGGATATTATGTTGGGTACAACGGTTCGTATTATCAGGACTCTTGCTACTACGGAACTTACCAACCAAAAGCGGGACAATCGTCCTGTCTTGATGCAGACCCTGGTCATTATGTCTATGGTTATGCAATGACATCCCAGACCCCTTGTAACTACGGGACCTACCAAGCCAATAGTGGGAGGTCTTATTGCGACCCTGCCCCTGCTGGATACTACGTTGATACCTTGGGCGCCAACACCTCCACTCCCTGCCCAGTGGGTACATTTGGTACTCAAACGGGGGCCGTCTCGGTAGCGATATGCGCATTGGCGTATGCAGGTTCCTATGTCGATACGCCAGGTTCTTCCAGCGTGACCTTCTGTCCGCTTGGCACCTACAACCCGCGCACGGGAGCCAATTCCTCGTCCTGGTGCCTTGACGCAGACCCAGGGCATTACGTTGACCGGCAAGGTCAATATGTTCAAGAAATGTGTCCTCCGGGAACCTATAATCCTCAAACTGGCTCTATTTCAAAAAATGATTGTTTCATTACTGCCCCGGGGCATTATTCTCCTGCGGCGGGTCAAGCCAACCAAACGCCTTGTCCAGAAGGAACCTACCAGCCCAACACCAATTCAACGTCATGCCTCGAGGCAGGTGCGGGCTGGTATGCGAATGGCACAGGGAACATCGGTGCGCTTCCTTGTCCAAGCGGCACCTACAATCCAAATCCAACCTCAAGCAATGAAGGTGATTGTATCTCGGTTGAACCAGGATACTATGCCCCACTGATTGGCAACAGCGAGCCCATTCCTTGTTCGGTAGGGAGCTATCAGCCGTTGGGCGGTCAGTCCAGTTGCCATCTCGCTGATCCTGGATACGTGGTTGCAGGCTTCGCTCAAACCAACCAGACGGCTTGCCTGCCGGGTACCTATCAGAATCTTTCAGGTCAAACCAGATGCTTTGATGCTGACCCCGGTTTCTACGTGAACACCACGGCAGCAACCAATCAAACTGCTTGCAATCCGGGCAGTTATCAGGCTTCTTCCGGTTCAACGGTCTGCATTTTGACATCACCAGGACATTTCACCGATATGTTTGGAGCAAGTTATCAGCAAAAGTGTCTTGCAGGGAGTTACCAATCACTGGGCGGTATGGCCTCGTGTGAACTTGCAGACCCAGGTTACTTCGTGGATGGCGAAGGCAAGTTGAGTCAACGTGCCTGCCAACCTGGGACATACAATCCAGATACAGGCGGAGACGGTGAATTGTCGTGTTTGCAAGCTGAAATTGGTCACTATGTGCCCGATAGAGGGGCATCCATGCAAGACCCCTGTCCAATTGGAACCTATCAACGAGATGAAGGCTTGACCTTTTGTGATGCAGCCTCGCCGGGGCACTTCGTGAACTCTACTGGCTCCTACCGTCAACTTTCATGTCAACTTGGGTTCTATCAGTCTGACAGTGGAATGAGTGCATGCACCGAGGCTGATGTGGGCCACTTTGTGGATACAACAGGTTCTCGATACCAGTACGAATGTCCCTTTGGTACTTATCAGCCCGAAACCGCTCAATCCTTCTGCCTCACTGCCCCACCCGGCTCGTATGTTGACTCATCTCTGGGAACCGCCCAATACAACGTCATGCTGTGTCCATTGGGGGCTTACAATCCAAACGAAGGAGGGGCGAACGTCGATGATTGCCTTCAAGCCTCGAAGGGCCATTATGTCGATGAACTCGGACAGATCGCTCAGAAACCCTGCGGGTTTGGAACCTATCAACCCATAGATGGTGCAGCCTCCTGCCTTCTTGCAGACCAAGGATATTATGTGCCATTCATGACTTCAATCACCCAAATCATGTGCCCTGAGGGGACCTCTACATTGGAAAAGGGCGCAGAAGATGATACGTTCTGTGTGCCGGACTTTGACGGAGACGGTCTCCCGGATGCTTCCGACGGCGATGACGACAATGATGGTTCACCGGATCAACTTGACGCCTTCCCCTATGACCCCAAGGAGCAATTGGATTCTGACGGGGACGGAGTTGGGGACGCCCAAGAAGCAGAAGATCAGCGACAGATGTTGAGGATGATTGTCGTCTTGTTGTTGCTGTTGGCCATTGCTGGCTTGGTGATTCGACGGCGCCGGGAGACGCCCTCTCTTCCAGAAGTTGAAACAGCGACGAAACCGTTGCCCTCAATCGATGACCTTTGGGCCAACGGGCCAGAGTTGCCATTCCCACCAATTCCAGTTCTCGATGAGGAGTTGGAATCTCCAAAATTGAACCCAACCGAAACGCGGTACCCCCTGGAGGTCTGGACCGAAAACGGGTACGAATGGCGGACCCTCAGCGATGGGACCCTTGAGTGGAACAACAACGGCGATTGGGAGGTTTATTCAGCAGAGGACTCTCAATCAACCACCGTAGAACCGGTCCAAGCTGACTACACAGAGGTCCAGGCTGACCAAGAAGCGCCTCCATTGGTTGACAGCGAAAAACTCGGAGAGGAAATCGTTGATGGCTCTCCCGATGAGAAAGGTGCAGCACCCGCCTCGGATGACGATGCAGAGCCTTCTCCCGATGTGCTCTCATGAAGGCGGTTCACTGAAGGAAACCGTAGGTCCAATCGTGGGGAGGAGCAAACGTTTCCTTGATGGAACGTGGGCTGACCCAGCGCAAAAGGTTGAGAGGGCTTCC
>DUIU01000157.1:15038-15459 GCA_013330155.1 Candidatus Poseidonia sp.
GGCTTGTCGTTGATGTAGAAGTTTCCAGCGCTGTACCGAAGGGCAGCAACGGCCGTCTCGATGTGTCGGCGGTCGGTGGCAAAGATGGAACCGGTCAACGCATACTCAGAGGTTGAATCACAAAGGGCCAGCGTTGCTTCGAAGTCGTCGTCTTCGTAGACGTGAACTGAAAGCACGGGGCCGAAGATTTCCTCGGCCATGGTTTCGCTTCGTGGGTCGTTGCACACAATGGTCGTTGGCTGAATGAAGTAGCCCGTGGTATCGTCGTAGGTGCCTCCAGTGACGATATCGCAGTCGGGATTGGCAGCGGCGCGGTCAATGTAGCCAGTGATGCTGTCAAACGCCTTTTGGTCGATGACGGCGCCGAGGTAGTTGCTGAAATCGCTGACGTCGCCGACGGTGATCTTGTTGACTTCGGCGA
>DUIU01000117.1:0-341 GCA_013330155.1 Candidatus Poseidonia sp.
GCAACCATGCAAGGCATGCAAGTATTCTATGTAAAGCAACCAGATGGTGAACAGGTTGTCCAACCCAACAAAGACGTTTTGCTGATGCCCAACGTTGGAGCCTTCCGAGCCATGCGAGCCATGCCAGCAGAAATCATTGATATGTTCTACACCTCGGTTACAGAGCGAGAGGGGAATGAGCAAGGATTGTTGAGCACGGAACAGGCTCAAACGGCCGGATTGCCAAAGCAAATCCTGGATATGTACATCGATATTGGCATTCTTGAATTCATTGAAAAAGACCTCTACAAATTGACCTATGCTGGTTTTTCAATCGTCAAATTTGCGCGTAAGACGCCCAA
>DUIU01000117.1:657-827 GCA_013330155.1 Candidatus Poseidonia sp.
ATCGATCGCTTGCTCAGCATGATTGGGGACCAATCAAGCCCTGAGTTGGACCACATGTTTGGTTGAAGTCAAACGTTTCTGCTGGCGTTCAGTCTTGTTTTTTAGAGATACAATATTGAGAGAATCCAAATCGCCTCAAGCCTCGCCCTCATCATCCAGCACGAGGAGTT
>DUIU01000117.1:1032-5147 GCA_013330155.1 Candidatus Poseidonia sp.
GGCCTTGACCATCAACTGAAGGATGGCGACGTGTTGACCATCGTGGTCAAGCGTTGATTTTGAGGGCAAGGCATCCAACAATGCGCCTCAAGCTTCGTCCTCATCATCCAGCACGAGGAGTTCGGCTTCCACATCTGCACCCCAGTACAAACCATCGTAGGGAGTGACACGAACTGAGAGGATCGTCCCATTGGAAAGAGCGCCGGTATAGCTGCTCGTGTTGGCTGCGTAGGTGCCGTTCACGTACCAAATAAATGTGGAGTTGTCCGTACCGTTTTGGTTGTCCATAAAGAGGTAGTTAACGCTGTATTCTGGAGACTCGGACGATTCATCAACGCTTATCGAGACGTTGGTGACCCAAGGAGTTTGATTGGCCCATTCATCCTCGGTGATGACAATACCCGATGGCATGTAAGTAGCGAAAGGACTGTCTCCACCCGGCAATAAACTCTGATGGGTGTCGTTGCCCCCACCCATCGATGCAGTGAAGCCATTCCAAACGGCGAGGTGGTCTTCAGTGAACACATCACCAGGTGATGGGTCGCCAAAGACGCTCATGTTTGCGCCAAAGGTGGTCGAACCAAGATAACTCATCGTGGGCACACCCGGGTGACTCCAAAAGAAACCGGTCGGTGCATGTTCAACGATGCCATTGGGCATGTAGATGGCGAAAGGGCTTGCTCCGCCCGGCAAAAGGTCGGCGATGGTGTCATTACCTCCACCGGGGAACATGGCTCCAAATCCGTTCCAAACAGCAAGGTGTTGTTCTGTGAAGACATCACCAGCGACTGGGTCGCCAAAGACGCTCATGTTACTGTTGAACGTCGTCGCACCGAGGTAGGCCATGGTGTCGATTCCGGCTTGGGTCCAAAGGAACCCGGTCGGCTTGTAGGCGACGATACCTGCGGGCATGTAAATGGCAAACGGGCTGTTTCCTCCAGGAAGAAGGCTCTCGATGGTATCGTTTCCTCCACCAGGGAAGGCCGCAGCGAATCCGTTCCAAATCACCAAATGTTGCTCTGTGAATTCATCTCCGTCAACTGGGTCGCCAAAGACACTCATGTTGGTGTTGAACGTCGTCGCACCAAGGTAGGCCATGGTGTCGATTCCGGCTTGGGTCCAAATGAAACCGGTATGGTCTCCACCGCTTGCCGCACCGTCGAGTAAACTCTGAATCCATTCATCCATCTCTTCTTGCCACCAGTTGGACGAAATATCCAGGACATCCTCTGCGCAATCGATGTTGGCTTCTGCATCAGGGTCGTATTCCGAACTGTTTCCGTTTCCGAGTGTGTAGTAGGTGATGTGAATGCAATCCACGACATCCTTGTCGTTGCCCTCAAATGAGAAATTGTCGGCGTAGTAATCTTGGAACCCATATCCAAACATGAGAACAAAAACAACAGCCAGCGTTGTCAAGTAGGCTTTGAAATTGTGGCCACCGGCGACAAAGAGTCGTGGTGGTAATTCATCAAACACGATGTGATTTGAGGGCTTTGAGGGGGATGTATCTTCACCTTTTCCTTTGTCTTCGTCGGATGCAGCAACACCATCGCTATCAGTTGAATCCTCTGACTTTCCGTTTTCTTCATCCGAGGACGGATTATATGGCACGATGGGTGCATCTTCTTCATCGGTTGGAGTATGATAGAGAGTATCTTCCAAACGGTTGGTTTCTCGTTCATACGCTTCTGAGTGGTGTTCAATAATTCGTTGAACAAGCTCGATTTTTGTTCCCGATGTGGCGAGGTCAAGGCCTTTGGCCATATCGACCAAGGAGTCCTTTTTCTGCCCCATAAGGCTGCTCTCTGATGGAATCACCAAATCACCCCTGTGAGCAATTTGAGGACAAACGGAATACCAATCATCAGGTTCACGCCCAAGAGGAGTTTACGCTCATCACCGGGCCAAGCCCAAGAGATAGTTTTCATCTCTTCATCAGGTTCCAGCGCATCGATCAAATGCCGTTCCCACCCCGTGGCCAGAACCAAACCACAGACCACAGCCAGCAAAATGTCCGGAACCGGTATGATGATCTCAAGCAACGTGGTAAAGACCGCCGCAATGGCCACCATAACACCCAAAGCGACAATTCGGAGAATTTTTCGGTCCCGTTCGGTTTCGATGTTGATGAGCCCGAACTTCACGGCGTGGAGCAAGGCAATGGTTGGATAGATGAGGTGGAACGTGAACCCATCGCTCAAGGCAGAAATGATGGCGGCGTTGTCGTCAAGGGGGTTTTCAGCCATGTCCCATGTAGCATAACCCGAGACATAGGCCCAATGACGGAAAAATATCAGCGACCAGATGAACAAGATGTAGCCTGAAAAGACCGTGGCAAGACTCACAGGATGCTCTTTGCGGTAACACTTGATGAGATGGTAAATTGAACCAATCCCGAACGCAATCATGATGAATGAGAATGTACCAAGAACAAAGGTCATTTCTGCCAGGGTGATCATGGCTTGATTGTACCCTGCGCTTGCTCCAGAATAGTTGACTGTCGGAAAGGTCCACCAAGCGTTGCCAGAACCATCAACGAAGCCAATGGAACGGAACACCATATTGTCCATAACCACAGCAATCGTTCCCAAGGCGAAGTATCCGGAGCGACGCATGGCAAGGGATTGTGAATCATCGGCATCAAGAGGTGGAGGGAACAGCAAAAAACGCAATCCAACGCTGAAGCAAACCAAGCATGCAACCATGATCATCGACAGTAAAAGCATTGAATTGTAGTACGGGTCTGCATCGGCGGCAGAAGCAGAGCGGTCAAGGAAGGTAAACACCACAACCATCAGGCCAACCACCCCGATTTGCCAGCCGTTTCGGAGGAATGGAATCGGCACGAGGAGCATCAAGAATAGATGAACGTAGTAGAAGTTCATTGAGGATGCAAAAGCCGTTGCTTCGATGATGAAACCACTGACATCTGGGTCTTCAATTCCCGTAGCAGGAACCAATTCTTGCAGACGCCGTAGAATGAAGTAAAGCAGGAGCCAAATGACCAAAGCGGCTCCCATTTTCCGATCCCATGTTCGGTCATCGTTCAACGCCCGAAGGTGAAAGTAAGAGATGAAAAAAAGAATGAAGACGCTCAAAACGAGCCCAATGTCATCCAAGAGTTCCAGGCCTTCGTCCATAGGATGAAATTCACTGTTTGTGTTATAATATTTCCAACGGCAAAACACCAAACGAGAGGATATCGGACTGGAATAGTGGCCACCAACTGTGGCCAGGTTGGCTCATCATGCTGGATTGAGGGTTCGGTCAGTCTCCTCAGGGTCAATGAGCAACGCAGCGAGAATAACGAATGTCTCAAGCACGGCTGCGATGTAAAAGATGGTCTGGTAGTCGTACCGGGCGGCAAAAATGGGGGCCAACTGATAGCCGATGATGGCGGAGAGGTTCATCATCGCCATGTATCCGGTAAATTGCGTACCTCCAACCTCTGCCCATGTGACTCGCATCATGAGCGAATAAGCGCAGATGGAGACAATCGCCCACAGGAAGGTGTGGATGATCCACACGAGCATCATGAACCACCCCTCGCCCCACATTGAATCGAGCATCCCCCAAGTAAGCGTGGTCAATGAGGCTCCAAGTGCTGCAAACATCAGCATGGATTTGCCACCGAAGCGACGACCAAGTTCCCCGCCGGCCATGGCCCCGAACATGGTTACAATGAGGATAATACCGCCCTTGGTGGCGTTGAATTCTTCTTGACTCCAACCCAACTCTTGTAGGAAAAGCAAGGGCAGAATGGGAATGAGAATGAAGGCCAAAGAGATGACAAGGCTGACAACGATGCCAAGTTGGGCGGAGCGCACCGAAAAGGCCGTGCGGATGTTGCTCAAAATGACGGCGAAATCTCGAACTTCCTGACCCTCTTCGTCGGGCTTCTCCTCCTTCTCTACCACCTCTGCCTCATCCCAAGGGAAGCGCTTCTCACCGGGTCGTTCTCGCATGAAGAGTGGGACCATCATGATGATGACAAGAATGGGGATTTGAATCAAAAAGGCGCCCTTGATTCCAACGGTGCCAATGATGGTTCCCAAACCAGCGCCTCCAATGACGCCGCCCAAGGATTTGGCCGTGAACATGTAGCTGTTGAC
>DUIU01000090.1 GCA_013330155.1 Candidatus Poseidonia sp.
CCACTGCTTCTCTTTCTTCATGCAGCGCTTGAATTCCTCCGACTCAAGGTGCTTGCCCAGCCAAGCGTGCACGTTGGCCCAAGGCTGAGCGTCGAACCAATCTCGGTCGTGGTTGGCGAACTGACGGACGAACGGAAACAGCGCATCGTTGAGTTGAGCCACAAAGGCCGGACCCTCCCCCAATCGAACATCAAGGTCGGAGAGGTAGGCCGAGGCCAGCGTTCGCTGTTCCAGTTCGTCCACGTTGTCGTAGCGGTTCGGGTACTTGTAGCGGTCCAGGTGGAACTTGAATTCTTCGTCGTTGCGTTCCACCCAGTGGGCCTCTTCTTCACTGAGCTCCCAGCCCAGCACGTGCTGCATGATCTCGAGGCTCTCCTCGATGACCGTGCCGTCCGACAGCAAAAGCACGGGCACCGTGCCCTTGGGTGAAATTTCCATCATGTGCTCAGGGCGGTCGCGAAGCACGACTTCTCGGAGTTCGACCGCGTAGGCTTCCCGAACGATGGACATACGCGCCCGCATGGCGTAGGGACAGCGACGAAACGAGTAGAGGATGGGCAGCGTCATCTGCTCCGCTCCGGATGTTCACTCAGGAGGCGTTGGTGGGGCATAGCCACCGTCAACCGCTTCTTGGACGGTCGTCATGTCAGCGTCAACCATCATCTGAACGAGTTCCTCAAACGAAGTGCTGGGAACCCAGCCAAGTTCCTTCTCAGCCAAAGCCGGGTCGCCGATGAGCAAATCCACTTCGGCAGGACGGAAGAACTTGGGATTGGTTCGTACACGCACGACGCCGTTCTGGTCGGTGGCGATGGTGTCCACGTCTTCCCCTGACCAGGTCAGGTCAATACCGACGTGGGAAAAGGCCAGTGTGATCATGTCTCGCACGCTGTGGGTTCGCCCTGTAGCAACGACATAGTCGCCGGGCTTGTCCTGTTGAAGCATGCGCCACTGCATTTCGACATAGTCCCCGGCGAATCCCCAATCCCGCTTGGCATCGACGTTGCCAATCCACAAGCACTCGTCAAAGCCGTGGGCGATGCGAGCGGCGGTCATCGTGACCTTTCGGGTCACGAACTCAAGGCCGCGGCGAGGGCTCTCGTGGTTGAAGAGAATACCCGTGCAGGCAAACATGTCGTAGGATTCACGGTAGTTTCGGGTGATTTCGAAGGCGAAGACCTTGGCGCAACCGTAAGGTGAGCGAGGGTGGAAGGGCGTCAACTCGGTTTGAGGTACGTCCCGGACCTTGCCGTATTGCTCAGAGGAGCCGGCTTGGTAGAAGCGACAGTGAGGCGCATGCTTGCGAATGGCTTCGAGGCACCGAAGCGCACCAAGACCGGTAATGTCAGCGGTCATCATGGGCGAGCGCCACGATTCGGGGACGAAGGACATGGCGCCGAGGTTGTAGAATTCATCGGGTTGGGTTTGGGAAACGGCGTTGTCAATGGAATTCTGGTCGGCCAAATCGCCGTTAAGGAGGTGGAAGTTCTCGTTGCTCATCAGGTGGTTGATGAGGCTGCGACCCGAGGTGGGTTGGGAGACGCGGCGCACCAATCCGTAGACGGTGTAGCCCTTCTCGAGAAGGAGTTCTGCGAGGTAGGAGCCGTCCTGTCCCGTCACGCCCGTGACCATCGCGGTCTTGCTGCTCATGTTGCTTGGCAGATGGTGTCCCTTTTCAAAAGGTCGCCTCAATGTCGGGCCTCACCGTGGAGTCAAATCCTGCTCGAACGAACGTACGGTCTACCTTCTGACCGGACCGCGATGGTTGGCAGCGTACGAAGCGGCTGCAGATTCTGAAACTCGAAACGAGTGGGCCCTCGCAGGTAGAAAACACGTGGCGAGCAATTATTCTCCGGAGAGCCAGCTCGTGGCCATTGAGCAAATCATGGCCCGTTCTTGAACCGCTGAGTAAAGGAGAAATGGTGGTTTATTCAATTCTTTAAGTAGCCTTGAGCGACACCTCTTGTATGAACGAGGAGCAAAGCCCACGAAACCTGTTGTTGGTCGGTGCAGGAGGCATTGGCACCCAATTGTCTGAACTCTTGGTCGCCGCCCTGAGAAGGGTCGGCCTGCAAGGAAACATAACACTCATGGACGCCGATATTGTTGAGGCGTCAAATCTGGGCCATCAACGCTTCACTGAAAGCGACATCGGGCAACCAAAGGTGACCTGCCTTGCACGTCGTCTTGACGACAAGACCTCTTCGCTTCGTGTTGAGGCCATGGTGGAAAACCTACGACATGAAGACCAGTTGAGCGATTATGATCTCATTGTGGTGTGCGTGGACCGGCCCGAGCCTCGCCGCATGGTCCATGGTCTTGATGTCCCATGGCTGGATGTTCGATGCAGCGGTGATGGCTGGATGGCTCTTTCTTCTGCCTCTCTACCTGCTCTTTTGGAACGGATGACGCCCGACCACCAACCCGCCAGTTGCCAGGTCGCTGGTGCATTGGAGGCTGGGAATTTGGAATTCGGATTTGCTGTTGCTGCCGCTTTCGGCGCTCAGTGGGCCCTTCAGAAGTGGCGTGGCCATCCTGCTCCGGTGCAATCCATGGGCAGTTTAACCTACGGTGCTCTCGCTTTTCCGGAGGTGAGCGCATGATTGGACTGCCCGACGCCGAAGGCCTCATGCTGAGCCAGGAAACCTGGGAATTCGCATGCCTTGCCGCAGAAGAACGGAGAGTGGATGATGAGGACCTTCTGACCGCTCAACGTATCCTTTCAGAAGCAGGACGCTGGGATGGTGTCTACATCCTTTCGGTTATGGCTGGCCTTGAGACCTCAGTGCTCATCGATGCCGACGATAAGGTCTTCATCGATTGGGGAACAGCTGGCCAAGTCACCTTGCAGCCACCCGTTGGCGGTCGCCTTCCATTCAAACTCTGGGTTCATACCCATCCACGGTTTGCTGCGTATTGGAGCAGCACCGACACGAATAGCCTCAGCCTTGGTGCAGGAATTCTTGAATCCGCCATGGTGCTGGGCCAACCTGGTCCAAAGCACAGCAGCAACCGCTCGATGGTTGAAGTTGACAACAAATCCATGTTGAGCGAGGGAGGACCTTTGAGCCAATGGACCAACGAAGAACCCGTGCCGTGGACCGAATGGTACGCCCTGAACAACATTGAAACCGAGGTGATGGAATGAGTGCACGTGGACCAAAGGATGAGGATGAACACTTCAAGGCCCTCCTGGCCATTTTGAACGGACGAGGTCGAAGCATTGCCGATGTCATCGAAGAGTTGACCGGAGAAACACCGTCCGATGAAACGGTTGAAGCGGTCAAGAACCGACTCCAAATGGCCCAAGAAAGCGGCGAAGACGTGGACATTGTCGCCATTGTCAAGTCGCTCAATGAGCTTGCGGACCAGTGGGCCTGATCACTCGTTGGTGTAGGTCGGACGGCGGTTTTCAATCAGTGCGGATAGCCCTTCCAGGGCATCCTTGGTCGAGAAAATCGTGTTCAAACCGTCCAACTCAAGTTGAAGGCCTGCATTCAAGTCAGTTTTCGCCGTTGCGTCAATCAAATCGCTGGCCATACGCAGACCGATGGGCGCCGTGAATGACAGGCTCTTGATTTGCCGAGCGACGACCTTCTCTTCTTTGTCAAAGCCATCAGGACATTCACCGTTCATGAGCAACTTCATGTTGTCATCGGTGAAGAAGGACGATGCGAATTTAGCCACGGGGGAGGCTGGATTAGCCGGTTGCCCGGGGTACTTGTCAGCAGGCTTGCCCTGAGTTGCAAGGTTCCGGATGCAATCGTTCACGCCGGCGACATCGACCAGGTGGGTGACCAAGCCGAGGTCAGCCGCTGTGTTGGCGTCCATGAAATTGCCAGCCAGCACTGCCCAACGGGCGATAGGAATGCCGCAAATGCGTGCAGGTCGTTGGGACCCCCCCAAACCAGGGTAAATGCCAATGGAGGTCTCTGGGAAACGAAATTGCGTTCGGCGTGTTCCGATTCGATAATCGCATGCCAAAGCGAGTTCCAAGCCACCACCCAGGGCGAGACCGGTGGTCAAAGCGACCGTGGTCTTGCTCGAAGTCTCAAGCATGTTCAACAATTCATGCCCTCCGGCTGTGAAATCATAGATATCGGGGATGGCGTCGGCTCGAATCTTGTCAACAAAGAATTTCACGTCAGCGCCGGCGACGAAAGCCTTGCCCGCACCGTCCAGCACGATGGTATTGACCGCATCGTTAGCGTTGGCCATGGCCACTGCCTGGGTCAACTGGCCCACGACGGTTACGTTGAGGGCATTCATGGCCTCTGGCCGGTTGATGGTGATGGTCGCCACCCCGTCCTGGATGGTGCTGTCCACGTAGGAGAAATCCCAAGCTTGGTTCCCTTGTTCGGTGAAGAAACTTGGAACCGTCCATCCTTCCCCTGCGGTCTCGGCGTAGGCCTTGGCCATTCGGCAGGCTTCGCCAACACCGATTCGGTTCATCATTTCAAACGGGCCACGAGCCCAGCGGAGGCCAACTTTGGCGCCGCGATCAACGTCTTCCATGCTGCAGATGTCTTCATCCACGATTTGCGCTGCAACTCCAAACACCACACCGAGCAGACGCTCGGAGACGGCCGTGTATTGTTCATCGGAGTACGCTGCCTCTTCGGAAACATCCCACTGTTCGTTGGCCTCAATCAGCGCTCGCAAATTGGCGGCACCGGTGTAGCGGGGTGTGTGGAGTTGTTCAGCGAGGTAATCGGTGGAATGGAGAGCGATGGGAGGGCCGGTCAAGTTCATCAAACCGAAAGGCCCCAAACCGATTCGGAACGCCTTGCACGATATGGCGTCGATTTGAGCAGCGTTGGCAACGCCCTCTTCGAGGAGCAAACAGGCCTCGTTGAGCCACGGCACAAAGAAGCGATTCACGACAAAACCCGGGCGATCGGCACAGACGATCACCACTTTGCCAAGCATCTTGCAATACTGAACCACTTTGTCGATGGTTTCCTGACTGGAGGATTTGGCGGGAATGACCTCGACGAGGCGGTTCTTGGCAGGGTGGTAGAAGAAGTGCAATCCAACAAAGCGGTCAGCACGACCGGTGGCTTCGGCCAAAGCGTTGACAGAAAGAGAGGACGTGTTGGAGGCAAGGATGGTGCCTTCTCCACACGCTTCGTCCAAGGCATTGAAGACGGCGGTTTTGACATCAAAGTCTTCGAACACGGCCTCAATGACCAAATCGGTGTTCTCTGCCGTGTTTTCCACGCCCACCACGCCGGTGATTCGACCCTGAATAGACTCTACTTGAGCAGGTGAAAAAATCCGTCGCTCAACCGCCTCACTGAGGAAATTTGCGATGATGGATTGACCACGTTCCACCCATTGGAGTTCACGGTCAACCATTTGGACATCAAATTCTTCTTG
>DUIU01000111.1:0-10965 GCA_013330155.1 Candidatus Poseidonia sp.
GTACGCCATCAATTGAAGCGGTACCACCGTGAGCAACGGGGTTAACCATGGATGAATGGATGGAACGCCGATGGAAACGTCGCCTTCGGAAGCGATGGAATCTCCTTTCTCGTGGATAAGAATGACTTTCGCTCCACGGGCTTTCACCTCATGAAGGGCGGAGAGTGTCTTTTCTTTGAGGTGGTCGTTTGGTGCGATGATAACCACTGGGCTCCCCTCCTCCAGAAGGGCGATGGGTCCGTGCTTCATTTCACCCGCTGGGTAGGCCAAACACGGGATGTAAGCCAGTTCCATGAGTTTGAGCGCTCCTTCTTTCGCCACGGTTGCTGAAAGTCCTCGGCCAAGGAAAAGCACTGAACTAGCTTCGCAAAGCAAATCCACCGCTTCGGAGATTGGACCTGTATCTTCAAAGTAGGTCTCCATCAAATGTGGAGCTTGTTGAAGATGGTGAATGAGGTCGCGCCCATCTTCCTTTGAAAGGTGGCGGGTCCGACCAAGCTGAGTTGCAAAAATGGCCAAAGCCGCAACCATGTTGGTGAACGCCTTGGTCGAAGCAACCGATTGCTCAGGACCGGAGTGGATGTAGACTCCCTGCCCACAAAGACGAGCAATGGTTGAGCCAACCACGTTGACGACCCCAAACACCTTCCCACCTTTGAGTTTGATTTCTTTTACCGCAGAAATCGTGTCGGCGGTTTCACCGGATTGGGACACAGCGAGGTAAAGCGCCTTTGGATTGATGACCGTATCGTTGTTTCTGAATTCACTCGAGATGTGTGAAACTGCAGGGATTCGACCCATTTTTTCAATCAAAGTCTGCCCGATTTCAGCGGCATAAGCCGCCGTACCGCATCCCAAAAGGCGAACATGAGGAGCTTGAACGAGGGTGCTGTGGTCCAAGCCCATCCCGCCCAATCGTCCGGTTCCCATCTCGCGGTCAACACGGCCAGCAATGCACTGACGAAGAGCGTCGGGTTGTTCGTAGATTTCTTTGTACATGTAGTGAGGAGCATCACCCAATTCCGCCTCGCCCCATGCATTCTCGAGGACCGTTATGCTTGGCTCAACCGAACGGCCTTTCATCGAGGTGATGGTGAAGGCATCCGGTTTGATGACGGCAATATCACCGTCTTCGAGGTAGACGACCCGTTGGGTGTGAGCGGTCAATGGGTGGGGGTCGCTTGAAACAAAGGTTTCACCTTCACCTTGGCCGATGATAAGGGGGGAGCCGTTGCGGGCGCAGATCAGCATGTCATGGTCTCGAAACAAAATGCAAAGCCCCCAAGTTCCACGGAGCCGACGGAGCGTGGTCTGAACTGATTTGAGCGGTGTAGCACCTTGCTCAAGTTCAAGGGCCATCATTTGGACAAGCACCTCCGAATCCGTCTCACTGACGCATTCAATGCCCTGCGCAGCAAGGCCTCTGCGAAGTTGTTGGAAGTTCTCAATGATGCCGTTGTGCACAAGATGAATCGTACCGTCATTGGAGGCATGTGGGTGGGTATTGGCCTCTGTGACACCTCCATGGGTTGCCCAGCGTGTATGAGCGATGCCGAGTGTGCCCCGAACATCGTCCGGTAAAATGGCCTTCAAGTCAGCGACCCTACCCACGGTTTTGTGGGTTTGAATGGTGTTTCCATCATCAACAGCAACTCCCGTTGAATCGTAACCACGGTACTCAAGACGCCGAAGACCTTCTACCAAAATTGGGAGAGCTTGTTGATGTCCAAGGTAGCCAAAAATACCGCACATAAGATTCCCTCATAAGTCGATGACGACGCCACAAACGGGGCATTTTACGCGCTTCAGCATGAGATCCTTGACGCTGAAAGTTGCTTCGCAGGAGGAACAGGATACATCCCGTTTGAGGTCGGGAAGTGGTAGAGCCGGCGTTGGTAGAGGTCCTGGCAAAGGTGCGCTGCCATCCAAGGCCGGAAGTGGGAGAGGAAGCGGTGGTAAAGCACCGGGCAATGGCGGGAGGCCTTGTTGAAGAACGGCCGTCATCTCGTTCATTTCTCGTTGTTGCTTTCGCTTCATTCGTCGTTCTAAACGGGCGTTGCCTTCGCCGTCCTCAAGTTTCTTCTCGAGTTCCTTCGCAAGGGTTTCTTCTTCGTCATCCATGACGGCGACAGGAGTTTGTACGGTGAGTTCTTCCTCGCCGTCAATAACCATGAGAAGTGGACCATCATCGGCCTCTGGGTTGATCATGACTTCCAAAATCTCACCCTCTTCGTCCTCCATTTCATCGAGGAGTTCCTCCACTTCGCTTCGAGAACGACGGACAACGATAGCGATCGAAGCCAAGAACAAGAACAAGAGGCCAAAACCGATGCCGATTAAACGCATTTTCACCTCTCGAGAATCTCCCGGGAGGTAGTCAAGAAGCGTCTCCAAAAGGCCGGGGGAGGCAACGGCTGAGTTGGACCCCGAAAGCGAGGCAATCTTGCTCAAACTGAGTGAACCACCCGGCGTGATTGAGCAAACAATGGTGTCGTCTTCCATAACACCAACACCGAAAAGGAAACCCTGCTCAAGCATGTTGGACAGCCCACTGAGTGGAAGGCCGTTTGAATCAGCGACCAAGCCTAAACGGTAAACTGGACCGTTCAAATTGATTTCATCGTGGTACAAATAGAGACCGTCCTGACGAAGCGTGAGGGAAACATCTGTTGCACCTGGAGCCAGCGTGCGGGTGTCGTCTTGGCCCGCCCATACAGCGTTGGTATTGGAAACCACGACGTTAGCGACCTTGCCTTGGCCTTCAATCCATGCACCCACCAAACGGTCTTCGCCGTCGTTGACCATGACTTCCAGATGAGGTGTGCGGGCATCATCGCCTACGGAGTATTGGAAACTCCACGACGGTGTGGTGTAGGAGCCGTGAGTGTACATGAGGCCGACCCGTTTGACACCGGTCACGTCCTCACGGTATTCCTGATACAGAAGGTGGAGGTATTCTTCGCCGAGCCCGACACCGAGCGGTTGGACGTCTCCCGGTCGGATGTCAATATCGGACAATACCGTGAGAGGATTTGACCATGACGCGCCCCGGTCGGGAGAGGTAGAAGAGATGACGAAAAGGGAGGTGACATCCTGCCACGACCCACCGGTGGAAAGGTCCCGATGGTAGCCTGCAAGGACCATGGTTCCATCGTATTGGTCAAAGGTAAACCCATAGTAGGACCCTTCTGAGAACTTTAAGGCCGGCATGTGGTAGTGCTTCGGAGTGGTTTTACCGGCGGCGGAAATCGAGGTCATGGCAATGTCGGTGAGGATGTAGCCTTCGAGGCTGAGTGAGCGACGTGTCCAAGCGACTTGGACAAGGCCATCATCCCGCTGGTGAACAGCGAGTTCACCGCCCCAATTTTCTTCCAGCACGACCCCACCCACCATTGACAGCGTGGAGGTAATGGTCCGAGCATGGAGTTCACCGTCGATGGTGGTGAACAACAATCCGCCGTCATCCAAACCAATGAAGTCAACGGCCACTTCTCCCGATGAGAGGGTTAGCCCAATCCTCGGTCCGGCTTGGAGGTCAGCGACGGTCACGTTGAAACGCAATTCGCTGTGTTGCAACTCGACGCCCGAACCGCTGAGCACAGCACGATAAGACACGCCTCCTGGTTCATCGTGGACGTCTTCAAACTGGGCATATGCGTACCCGGAGGTCGTGCTTGAGCCGGGAACAAGGGATAACGATTGATCTTTCAATCTCATCCAACCCTGTCCCTCGAAGAAACGCTCCAATCCAAGGTTGAGGTTGCTGGCATCGGTCTGACCGAGGTTGTCGACACGGAGTCGGATATCGTAAGGAGATCCGGGGACAGGAACATCGGGGACCGTTCGCGAAGAACCGGGTAGGAAGCGCAGCATCGGTTCAACCGGGCGTTCATCCACGGTGAAACTGAACGTGTAGGTGTTGTCGCTTCGGTCGGGGTCTTCGTAAAGTTGTGTGGGGTCAAGAGAAAGGGTCACATCGTGTGTTCCTGCCACCGTCGCCCACCAGTAGAGCGTGACTTGAACGCTTTCGCCCTGGTTGAGTGAGGTCACCTTTCCTTCAGAAGGGTACGTGCTGGAATCGCCGCCTTCGCCCTCCAAGGTCAAGTAGACCTCGCTTGCGTCCAAATCCCCAATGTTTCGAAGCCCAAAGCGGACTTCAAGAACGGTACCTGCAACGGCGTCGTTGACCGGGAGACCCCCGTCATATACGCCAACTGTGCCGGTAAATGCAAAGTTGGGGGCCGCCGGTAAATTGTCCACTTCATAGGTACGTTTCAGGACATCACTGGTCACACCTGAGGCATTGACCATGCGGACGCTGATGCGATGAGAACCATCGCTAACCTGGGTCGAATCCCATGAAAACGACCATTCCTGGACACCTTCTTCTTGTTCATTCAAATCATCACCAAGTTGCCAATCTTGGCCGTCAATCTTGTATTCCACACGGTCGTGCTCAGTTCCCTCAACGGTTCCCGAGAAATCGACCGACCCTACCAAGGATGTTCCAAGAGGAGGTTCGCTCATGGAGATTGATATTCGAGCAAATCGCACGATGCGGACATCGAGGACCGATGCTTCTCCTCCTTCGTTCAATGCGCGGGCATAAATCAGGGTGTATGCTTCATCCGCATCGACCCAGTTATCGTTGACGGTTATGTCAAAGTACCAATCCTCAGTTGTTCCATCAGCGCTCAGCCAATTGGTTAAATCATCGCTTTCGCCGTCTTCAAAGAACTGTTCGAGCTTCACTTGAACTTCGATGTAATCGTTCACACTTGTGTCCGTGGCACCCTCAATGGAAAGGGTATTGCCGGCCAGATGGAGCGATTGATTGACCGGTGCAGTCATTGAAACATCTTCACCAAGCCCATCGCCTCCGGGAGGAGGTGTGATGATGACTCCCCCGTTGTCTTCGAGGGGTGTGCAGGTGCGACCCAGCACATAGTCAAGGGCGCAAGAAGCATCCACAAGCCCATAACCCCATTTTTCATTCCAGCGATTGGAAATGTCAGGTTCAGACGCCGAGCCTCGTGCTTCAGATGAATTGTGAAGGATGCTACGAATGTCTTCGGGTGAAAGGGAATTGTCCGCCTGCAAGAGCGAGGCGACAATGCCGGAGACGAGTGGAGTAGCCATGCTGGTACCGTCTTTCGAATCATAGCCGTCTTCGGCCAACGGGCGTTCAGGTTGACCTGGGAACGATGGGCCGGTTGCCGCCGTTGCTGACATGATGCCGGTTCCAAAGGCGGTTATGTCGGGTTTAAGTTCGTCCCATTCGTTATCGTCGCCATCATCGAGACGAGGGCCCCAGTTGGAGTAGGATGCCATCACGTCGTCCGTACGGTTGACGGTGTTTCGGTCGTTCACGGCGCCAATGGAGATGGCCCCGTCGGCGCTGGCAGGGGAAGGAACCCGCTTGGTACCGTCGTTGCCCATGGCCACGACACAGACAATCCCTGCGTCACGTGCATCGTTGACCAACCGTGCCTCAGCCCCCGAACCGTTGTCTCCTTCGTCGTTGGGATTGAGCGGACTGCTCACGGAACCGAAGGACATCGAAGCAACATCAATGCCTCGACTTGAATCGTTATTCCCCCAATCGGTGTTTTTGTTGTTGATCATCCATTGAATTCCGTTAAGCGAGGCTTGGGAGTTGGTACCACCTGAATCGGTCAAGACCTTCACATCGACCAAATAGGCGCCCATGCCGCTTCCCGTGTGCACTCGTTCCGCCCCTCCGGTGCCCAAAGCCGTCGCTGCGACGTGCGTGCCGTGACCTTGTCCATCGTCAGGGTCAACGCTACCATCGGGGTTGGAAGCCGAGGAGGTCGCATCAAACCCAGCGACCCATTTTTGGTCGTTGTAACTGGTAGCATCGCTATCTGGTTCGTCGTCAATGTCATCAAAATCATTGAGGGCTCGATGTTCGTTGTCAACGCCCGTGTCAAGGACAGCGATAACCACGCCTTCGCCGTTGTAGCCTCGGGCGTACGTGCTGGCGGTGTAGACATCAGAAGGCATTGAACGGGTGGCTTCAGAGGCGACGCCATTGAAAGGAATCATCACGTTCTGCATCTCAACCACGACCACGCCGTGAAGGAAATAAATGTCCATCAAAGCACTGACAGGAACTTTGTCAACCACCACGGAGTCAATGGAATCCATCACTTGGAACCATGCCCCTGCCTCTTCACCAATCCATCCATGTTCATACAGGAGGGATTGAAGCGCAGCCACATCATCTGCATCGGGCATCCAAGCAAAATCAACGACGAGGGCGACCGTTTTTCGGTCATCGGGGCCCAAAACGGAGGTTGGTGAAATGGATTCTTGACCTGCAAGAACGCGCTGGAGACGGTCGTCCATGCCGTTCCAGTCAAGGTCGGGCCCGTATCCAAGCCACCACTGGTCGGGTTCTGAGGAGGGGCGGTCGCCTCGTTCAATCATTCGAGTCGGGCGTTCGCACATCTCCTCTCCGCACATGAGCGGGGGCAGGCCGTCCACGAGAATCGGCTCCTCGTATTGAGCCACAGGAGTTGCATGAACCGGGTTCGATAGAAGCCCACCGCTGACATCCGCCAACAGCATCAGAACGGCAAAGAGAAGGGCGCCCGTTCGGAATGATGGCCGTGGTGCACTTCGCATGGCTTCCCCTCTCCATGCTTTGGAAGGCTTGCCTACCTTTGATTCTATCCTCAGATGTATCACGCCGTCCAACGATTCATGCCTCAACTTAGCGAGGCGGCCATTCGAGGTGTTTGGTATCGACAGAGCACTGCAGATGAGGGCCCGTCGAACGTTCCACCAAACCGAGGGGAGCTTCACAGACGGGACACACGCCGGCATCAGCAAGATGCTCCATCCAGGCAGCCCTCGTTTCCGGTTCATCGCTGGCTTGCATCAAATTTTTGAGCGGTTCCCTGAGGTGTTTTGGAACCTCATAACCGGCCGAAGTCCAAGGGTCTTCGAGGGCGCTGAGGTCAACCATGTTGGCTTTCATTCGACGACGTTGAGCTGAATGGGCGGCGCCGTGACTTGGCCCTCCGTCGACCACGCCCAGTTCAACCGGACCGCCGCGCGCTACAATCGGAAGAAAGGCATAGGCGGAGATAAAACCACCAATATGGGCCATGTGAGCAATGCCGCTTGAAGTCCCAGCCTCCATGGTGGAAAAAGCACGAATCAATTCCAAGCCGAAATACAACAAGGCGATGAACACCACTGGCCAGGGACGAATCAACAGCAGAGGGAAGGGAATCTCATCCCTTGGCCACCCTGCGAGATAAGCCCCGAGCAAACCGAATGCAGCGCCGGACGCCCCCAGCGCCGGCGTGTAAGATTGCGCATTGAACGCAACCCAACCAAGTGAACCCCCGAGCAAGCCAATGACATACACCACAGCAAACCGTTTTGACCCAAGGCGTTGTTCCAAGGGAACGCCGACCAGCGCCAAAATGATGACGTTTCCTAGCACGTGCATCATGTCGCCTTGGCTATGGAGAAAGCCTGCCGTAGCCAACGTGTGAAGGAAGGATGGCTCAAAAGCCCGCACTGGAACAAGGACAAAATCATTCCATACCCAAATGTCCACGAAGCCCCAACTGTAGAGCATCGACCACAACACTTGGACCACCGCTCCAAGCAGTACACTCACGGTTATGCCCATAGCGAGTGAGGTTCGTGTGCGAGCGGCATAAATGAGCGGTGTAAAGATGGCCACAAACCACAACAACAGGACCATCCACTCCACCGAAGAGAAGAAGGACATGGCAAAGCCCATGCAGGTCCCTTCGGCTCCATCTCTTTTGAGTTGATGTCTCTGGATGAAGAAACAGGAGGGTTCTTGCCCGAACGACCTCTCCCCGAACCATGGCCAAGGCCTTGCTCAACCTGACGGATGTTCGAATCCGCCGAGGCATGAACACGGTTTTGGATGGATGCTCCCTTAGCGTTGAATCTGGCGAAGCCGTGGTGCTTACGGGAGCAAACGGGGCCGGCAAAAGCACCCTCCTCGAAGCGGCTGCGGGCCTCCTTCCGCTCGAAAACGGTCAGATTGAGCATGAAAACATCGTCGTAAGGGACCACGAGGGACGGACTAAATCCTCGCCGTTGGCCTTGGGGCTGACGCTTCAAAAGAACGGAATGATGGGGAGTGAAGTGCTGGTTGAACATCTTCAATGCGCGATGTCGATGAACGGACGAACCATGGACTGCAGCCCGTTTTTGAAGGCATTTAACCTGACGCACCGAGCCAACGATTTGGTCGCTCACCTCTCACAAGGTCAAGCCCGCAAGGTCGCCGTACTCGCAGGATTGCTGCCCGCTTTTGCAAGTGAACATCCCACCTTGGTCCTTCTTGACGAGCCTGACGCAGGTTTGGATGAGGCTTCAGTTGAAACCCTCGGCGGATGGCTGAATGAACTTCGAACCATGGGCCATGGCTTGCTCATCGCCACCCACGACGAACGCATCATGGCTCACGCCACGCACCACTTTGAAGTCGGTCAAGAAAAGAAAACCACTGGAATCATCCCTGAAGGCATCAACGCTGAACGACGCCAGTCAAAGTCCGCCAAGCGTACCTCTTCGGGCGCCTTTGGCGTTCGCATGCACCTTCGCACCCTGATGTGGCTGAACGCCAATGCCATCGCCGGCCTCCTCACCTTGGGCATCCTTCTCTCCTTTGGAGACTTCATGGGAAACCTCAACCAAATGCAACGGCTAGGGTTCGCCCTCGCCCCCGTTTTGGCAGTTGCTTTGTGCGGTGAGCCACTCGTGGTCGCCACGAGAGAGGAACGCAGTGGAGATTGGTGGCGAGCCGTGTGGGGAAGGGCGCCACATGCAAGTTGGCTGCCATTGATGATCGGGTTGGTGTTTACGCTGCTCTCGGTTACAGCACTGGGCGAGGCCTTGAACGCCACAACGGTGGTTGCAGGAACATTGTTGTGTTTCTCCGTATGGCACGCCGTTGGATGGATGCAACGCTCCACACAACGCCTCGCTCGCCCCCAAGCCGTCTTTGTCGGATTGCTCACCCCAGTGCTGATCTTACCATTTTCACTCCTTGTTAGCCTTCTTTCTTGATGGGAACGCCAAGTTCAAGGGGGACATGCCAACACCGCTGACCATGAAGTGGGGTGAAGCTTTGCTCGTCCTCGGCTTCACAGGCATCGGGGCCACCTTGCTCCTCGCCCTTCTTTGGGCACCCAGCGTATCCATTGATGCGTTTGAATCACCCGCCGCCCAACGAATATTCTATTGGCACGTACCGGCAGCTTGGGCTGCTTTCATCGCCTTTGGCGCTCTCTTTGTGGGTTCAGCAGGATGGCTCTTTCGACGCTCAGAATGGATGTGGCGTTTGCACGTAGCAGGTGCCGAAGCCGGTTTGGCCTGCGGCCTCATGGTCGTCTGGTCCGGTTGCGTTTGGGGCCAAGCAGAATGGGGCACACCATGGGACTGGACGGATGTTCGGCTCAACAGTTTTGGCCTTCTTACGCTTCTTGCAACCTACGTCGTTCTTGGGCGCAACAGCCAGCCCGATGGCGTGGAAACACGGGACACCTTCGCAGCCTTCGGATTGTATGGCTTTGTTTTGGTTCCACTCACTTACATTGCAACGAGGATTTGGACCATTCGCCACCCCGGACCCGTGGTTGGAACTGGCGATGATGGGTCCATCAACGGCGAGATGGGGCTTGTCTTGCTGATTGGCGCCGTTTCCTTCACGGTCTTTATCATCGGCCACATGATTGCTTCTATGCGACTGACGGCGCTTGAGCAGCGGCTTGAAGCCATGCAGAGCGTGCTCGACCGAGGTGTTTGATTTGGAAGGAATGACGTACCTGGCTGTTGCGTATCTTGGAATGCTGGTCGCCATCGCTTTGTGGACATGGACCGTTGTCCAGCGCAGTCGCCGGCTTGACGAGCGATTGGAAGCCCTCGAACGGGTTGAAAGCGGTGAACCTGAAGCCCCAGAGAAAACCGACGGCTGAACACTTTCACAGGCGTAGTCTTTCAAAGGCATCGGCGCGAGACCACCATGGAGAGGCGCATGTCATCCCGACTCGGTGGCGAATTTTGCTTGGTCTGTGGGGCCGAGCCACCCTTGTACGGTGACCGCATGTGTGAGCCTTGTTTACGGGCCAGAACCGTGTTGGCAAAGGTTCCAGAAAACATTCCCTGGGTTCGTTGTGCACGGTGCGGAATCGTTGAAATCGACGGGAAGTGGGAAAACACCACAGAGGACGAAGTGTGGGACGAACTCTTGCACCGGAATTTGGCCGTTCATGATCAGGCGGAGGACATTCAACTGGCGATGGAACCCGTCAAAGTCTCTGACCGACACACATTACTTCACATCCAAATCGAGGGCGTCATCGACAATCTGCTCTTCCAAGAAGAACATACCATGCGTGCCCGCATGGCCAATGGCGTGTGCCTTACGTGCACCCGTCGCGCCGGGAATTACTTCGAAGCAACCGTGCAGTTACGCTCCAGCGCTCGCCGACTAAGCGAAGACGAATTTACACGTTTGCGGGCCACGCTCGAAGAGGTCCTGAACAAGCTCTCCGACGACCCGATGTTCTTCATTACCAGCGAAGGACAGGTCACTGGGGGCTACGATGTGGTTCTCGGCAGCAAAGGGTTGGCACGAGCATGGGGGCGCCACCTCGTCAGTGAATACGGCGGCATGGTGGTTGAAACGAATTCAACCGTTGGGCGAAAGGACGGCGTCGACGTCACGCGTTTAACGCTCCTTTACCGCAAACCTGGTTATGAGATTGGAGATATTGTCCAGTGGCGAAACCACATCTGGCGACCTTCGTCGTGGACCAAGGATGGTGCCATCATGGAACGCGTGGACCGAAGGGAGCGTACCGGAGCCAGCTGGCGGGATTTGGAACAGGCCAAGGTACTCGCTCAGCGGCACGAATTGTCCAGTGTAGAATTCATCAACGAAGA
>DUIU01000111.1:11344-12653 GCA_013330155.1 Candidatus Poseidonia sp.
CCCGGGCGGAAAGGCCTGCTCATGAGGCACGATGATGCCTGGCTTGCCTTGCCGTTCATGGCGGTGGACGAACCTGAAACAGTGGAGGAATCGTGATGCAAGAACCCGAAGAAAACACTCCTGAACCAACGCTTGTTGACCTCGCAGAACAATTGGACATGCAAGGAATGGTTGGATTCACACAAACGTTTCATCAGGACCTTCGTGATGGTTTTGAAGCTGTAAACGTTGAACGATTCCCTTGGCTTGAAGACCTGAAAAGAGCACCCTGGAGCGGTGTCATCTGTTTGGGCATGGGAGGTAGCGCAGCAGGTGGTGACTTTTTGTCAACGCTGACCGCTCGCGAAGGTCGTTGTCCGGTGGTGGTTCATCGCGATTACACACTCCCTGCTTGGTTTGATGCGACCTGGTTGGTCCTCGCCACCAGCCATAGTGGGAACACCGAAGAGACCGTTTCGGCGACGGAAGCAGCGCTGAAAATGGGTGCCTCGGTGGTGGTTATTGCCACCGGTGGCCAATTGGCTGGCCTTCCCGAACTTTTCCCGAGTTGCTACCTCGTCCCCACCGTTGGAGGGCAGCCCCCACGAACAGCGTTTGGGCACATCTTCAGCCGGCAGGTCGCCGTGATGGAACACCTCGGTCTTCTCCCAACGCAAGACCCTGCCGAACGGAAAGCGATGCTGGAACGCCTTGCAGCCAATAACCAGCATTTCGATGTCATCGCCCAGCCTGAAGGCGACATCGCGCTGCTCGCTGCAGGGCTCATTGAACAGCCGATGGCCGTGATTGGGCCTTCTGAATTGGCTCCTGCGTTGAACCGTTTCAAAAACCAAATGAACGAGAACGCGGCTCGATTTGTACGAATCGGCGTGGTTCCCGAAATGAACCACAACGAGAGCGTGGCATGGGGTGGAATTGGGCCCGATGCCGACCCGGATGCTCCAAATCAGGCACTTCTCGTTTTGACGTGGCCGGGCATGCATCCTCGGGTCCAACAGCGGTTGGATTGGATGGTCGCCCACGCAACCACAGAAACGGCATGGAACCTCGTTGGCGAAGGGAATTCCTTGCTCGAATGCTTGCTCTACCACTGCCTCGTGATGGATTGGCTTTCGATTACGCTGGCGTTTTTGCACGGCAAAGACCCTGCAGCCATCGGGCCAATCAATGCCCTCAAAGACCACTTGAACTCCGTTCAATAAAGCGGCCCGCAGATCAAACGTGGGTCGGGGTATTTGACCAACGCATCCTCACGGTCTTCCGAAGAAACCACCCCTGGGAGGTCTCCTCCAACCGGCTCTTCAATCGA
>DUIU01000119.1 GCA_013330155.1 Candidatus Poseidonia sp.
ATCATCAACAACGGCCACTGCAATGTCTCAAGTTCACCGTTGGTTGGCAACCTTAGGTCGAACGAGAACAACATGCCTGCAAACCAGGACAGAATCAAACGACCAACGAGCAGCACGATGAGCCCAACAATGAACCCGAGTTTGATGCGTTGCTGAACTTTTGGAGATTGGAAAGCAATGAAGGCCATGATTCCACCAAGACCCAAACCAAGTACGAGCGGGACAAAGAAACGACCCATACCGCTTCGCCCTTCACCCGTCAACCAATCCCCGAGGGGCAACTGGTCGGAGATTAAGAGCTCAATTGAATCAAACAAGACGGTATGGTCTATCGACCCCACCACATAGGTAGAGACCACTTCGAGATACATCCCGAGAAGGGCGACGGTCGCCACCACTTGCAAAGCAATGATTTGCCATTGCCGCCGAAGCATCTTGAGATGGAGGGTGCGGGGTTTTGCTACACCATCGAGGTAGACGTCCGATTGAAGACCAACTTCACCTGCCATCTCAGTACCCCCTTACCTGCATCAATGCCTGAGACAAATCCATGTCAGGCATCCAGTCAATGACCTGTGCACCAGAACCAGCCAGCGTTGTGAGGCGGTTTTGGCGCTCCAGCTTGAGCACCTCATAGGACATGCGAGGAATGCGGCTTACCAACCGCTCAAAGTCGACGCTTGAGGGAGAAAGCACGGTTACTTCGTGCCCTCGTCCAACCAAGTCCCGCACCGCCGCAGGGACGGTCCCGTCACCTTCGCATGAGGAGATGATGAAGACGGGGCTGCCTCGGCTAAACCGTCCACTGAGCGAGTTGGTGACCGCTTGAAGGGGCATGGTCCCCTTTGGACGAACACCGGCAAGCGCACTGAGGATTTTGAAATACTGCTTGTCGCCGGTGTCGGGAGGCAGGTAAGCGAGTTTCTCGTCATAGATGGCCAAGGCGACCGAGTCACGCCGCTTGAGGAAGAAGGCAGCGAGGCTCGCTGCTGATACGGTTCCCATTTCGAGGGGATTCTTCAGGACCGTTCCAATGCGAGCTAAATCACGGCTATCAAGGATGAGATAGAGGTCGGTAACGGCGTCCCTGCACTTTTCGTTCACCATCAAGTCGCCCGTACGAGCAAAAGCCTTCCAATTGATGTTCTTGAAGGGGTCACCAGGAACGTATTCCCTGAGGGAATAGAACTCCGAACCTTGCCCTGGAGTCCGAAGGGTGGTAGCACCGGTGTACATCTTTGGCGTTCGGCTTCGAAGGAAGGCCTCTTCGATGTCTTTGATTTGTGGGAAAATAACGATATCACTGTGATGATCGACGTACATTTCCTCAACACCCAGGTTGAACGTGTTGCGAGCTCGAAGCGAAACTGGACCAATGGAATAGTGCCCTCGCAAGGGACAACGAAGCACATACCGAATTCGAGCGCTCTCCCCGGGTTTGAGGTTGAGTTGCATCTGGTTGAGGCCACTTCGAAGTTTCATCTCGTGTGGAATATTGTCATAGATGTCCAGCATCTGTGTTTTGCGATTGCTGCGGTTCGTGACCAACAATTCGACATAGAGGTCATCGCCTTTGTACAGGTTGTCGGCGGAAAGCGTTCGCTGGACCTCCACATCACCGTGGCCCGAAATCCAAGAATTCACCACGATAAAGGCGATGAGGGTCAATCCGAGGATCATCATTTGTTGATTTGAAATCATCATCCCGATGAGCACCAACGCAATCCCGCCGGTAAAGGTGAAGGCTGCCTTACGAGTCCACATCTCCTCACCTCACTGACGTCCCCACGCCTTGATGCGCTTGACCAGCGCTACCGTTTGTTCCAGTGTGTATTTGTTGCTGGACTCCACGGCGAATTTTGAAAGAACGGGGTCGCTGATCATTGAAACCAATTCATTGGCTTGCATCGCTTGGAATTCCTCTCGATTCAATCCGTTTTGGTTGCGAACCTTGGAGAGGAAGACTTGTCGGATTTTTTCCACTTTGGAATAATAGGCATATCGATTGGCGTCCCCGAAGCCGTAGTAGATGATGCTGAAGACGTGGCGCCAAGGCTCTGGGTCTCGCTTCTTGATGAGGACAGCTTCGAAGGTAATGAACAAGATGAGGAAGAGAAGGAGCATGGCAAGACCTTCTCCGGTGAAGTACACCAGCAGGAAGTAGACCGTATTGTAAGAATCGGCAGCCAAAGCGCTTTGGGGATGTCGTGATTCATCAAAGATGACCATGGCGTTCTCGGCTGGTTCTCCAACTTCGTCGATGAGTTCACTCATGAGTGCCTCTGCAATGAAGTCAAGGGCCCACTTTCGGTTGTCATTGGCGGGCATCATCTTATCGGTTGGACCGTACTTTCCTTCGTTGAACCCTTCGTAGTCGTACATGGCGTTGATGAGGGCAGAACCATCGGAAACGAACATGATTCGTCCGCCATCGCTTGGCGAGCAACTGGCGCGAGCGCACACTTCGATGCTGAGGTTGAATTGCCCCCATCGGTCAGGGGTCTCTGGTGTGATTTCGTTGCCGACCCAAATCTCACCATCACCGTTCACGTCCACGGTGGCTTCGTTGCTTGTCAGTGCCCGAATGGCTACTTCAGACAAGGGGCCACGGACTCCGGGAATGATCTCCAATCCCGTTATGTTGTTGAGCAGGACTTGGTACGTTCCGTTGTAATCCACGCGTCCGTTGATCATGTGTTGCTCGCAAAGCATCGCTTCGCCTGGGCCGAAGGTTTGTTCATCAAGTTTTGAGCATGGGTGTTCTCCTGGCCCTCCCACCTGTGCCCAACGCTCGTGGCTGGAGAGGGTTGAGGGGTCGAGTTGTGTCCCATTCATCCCACAAGGGTTGTTTTGAATGCACATCCAGATGTAGTTGTAATCCAGTTCAGTGGCGTAAGTTGTGTCAAAGACCTGCTCACCAGTGTAGCGAATGCCGAAGGCTTCAGCGATGGTGTTGGCGTATCCATAGTCTTCGAATACCATCGCCGTACCACCAGCTTCAACGAACTCAACGATGGCATTGATCTCGGAAGGAGAATACCCGTTTCCTGATGCGATGGTGATGAAACCGTCGTCGTCAAACTGGGGCAAGGAGAGCGTATCGCGCTCAACTCCAGCCAGAACATAGGTGGTGTTGCGTGGGTCTTCAATGTCGGCGAGGAGAAGTGGGCTGCTGACCAAGGAACGTGTTTCAATGCCCATGGATTTGATGTCTTCGCGGAAGGCAGACATATCGTTCCAGTCATCGTCGTAGGCGGAGAGTTGGTCCGTGGCGCTGATGTTGATGAAATTCAAGAGGATGGTGCTCAGCAAAATCAGCATGACCGCCCAGAAAGAGGCCTGAAGGGCGACCCTTCGGGCATTAAAATTGGCGGGGAGACCGAGCATACGAATCACGCGGGAGGATTCCCAACTCAAACACGCCCCCTACTGACTTTAGAAGGTTGTCCACCCCAGTTGAGAAAATGCTCACGCGTGCTTCTTTTCTCATCACACGTTGAGGTGGATGTTTTCAGCGATACGAGCAATGGCCGTTCCGGGTATTTTCACGGTGCTCCCAGTGTGTTCAAACGGAAGCGCTGAAGCATTAATGGAAGCATCGACTTCAACATACAATTCGCTGATCAACCCGGTGTTGAGGTCAAAACTGAGGTCGACAAGTGAGCCCATGACGGCGCCGGTGCGGTCCACAACGGCGTTTCCGAGGATTTCACGACCGAATATTGCCATGTGTTCTGGCTCCTTGTTCCGGTTGGGGGACTGGAATCCCTTCAATGCGTCGGTGCCGGAACATCACATGGTTTCGATGCCACGACTGAAATCTCGGTTTCGCTTGATGTTGGTCAAGCCCGAGGTCAGGCGGGTTTCCATCTTCTGGTAATACTCCAACATGTCAGGAGTGACGGTTGGACGAACACGAGAGATGGCCTCTTCGAAGTGGGATTTCGTGACCTTCTTCTTGCCCGCTCGCATACAAATGAGGGCGGCTTCTCGGCACACTGCCTCAATATCAGCTCCGGTGAAGCCGTCCATCCCGGTGAGGATATCCTTGAACGAGAATTTGCTGAGCGGCATGCCCTCGCTGTGGATGCGGAAGATGGATTCACGGGCACCTGCATCGGGTGGTGGAACGTGGAGTACGCGCTCAACCCGCCCGCTTCGTAAAAGAGCAGGGTCAATCATTTCCGGGCGATTGGTAGCGGCCACCACAATGACGCCGTCCAGGGATTCGACACCATCCATGCTGGCAAGAAGTTGATTCACCACGCGGTTGCCGACATCGCTGCCTTCCGACGCACTTCCACCGCTTCGCATTGAGGCGATGGACTCGAACTCATCAAGGAAAATGATGGAGGGCGAGGATTGCTTTGCCTTCTTGAAAATTTCACGAATGGCTCGTTCGGATTCTCCAACCCACTTAGAAATCAATTCAGGTCCCTTGATGCTGATGAAGTTGGCTTGTGCTTCATTTGCGATTGCTTTCGCTAGCAAGGTTTTGCCTGTGCCGGGTGCGCCGAAGAGCACGATTCCACGAGGCGGCTTAATGCCAAAGTGTTCGAACAGCTCCGGTTGCGTAAGCGGCCATTCAACAGATTCCTTCAGTCGGTCCTTGACCTCTTGCAGTCCTCCGACTTCTTCCCAGGTTACTTCTGGAATTTCGACATAAATTTCACGAAGGGCAGACGGTTCGACATCCTTGATGGCTTCTTTGAAGTCATTCATTCGGACTTCCATCTTTTCGAGAACTTCGGGAGGAATGGTTTCCTCATCGAGTTCGATTTCTGGTAGATAACGTCGCAACGCCCTCATGGCGGCCTCGCGAACGAGCGCAGCGAGGTCAGCGCCAACAAACCCGTAGGTGTTGTCGAGGACCCAATTGATTTCAAAATCTTCAGAAATTGGCATTTGGCGTGTGTGAACGTCCATGATTTCTTGGCGTCCGTCTCGGTCTGGGACACCGATCTCGATTTCACGGTCAAA
>DUIU01000029.1:0-196 GCA_013330155.1 Candidatus Poseidonia sp.
CCAGATGGCCCTCGACATGTCTGATCATTCAAGTCGGCGAATCCAATTGGATAAGCGTTCGATGGAAAATAGAATTATGATGTTTTTTCTATTGAAATTACGCGCGTTATGCGACATTGAAAATTGAATTATTTTCTATATTTCAATTGCTTGACCTAACAATTATGCGTCAAATACAATTGGAAATGATATTTTA
>DUIU01000029.1:498-736 GCA_013330155.1 Candidatus Poseidonia sp.
CGAAGATTATATTAGGTGCCGAGGAGGACATTGGGGTAAGCCGAACAAAAATCGGCAGGAGAGATGGGAAATGAAAAACACAGATTACGACATCCAGGAATTGATCCAACGGGATGTTTATGTCAACGATACAAAAGTAGGAACGATTGTGGGTGAGCGACATCACCCCAACGAGGCCCGCGTGAAATCCATGCGAATTCAAGTGGCCCCGGAAGTTGCTGACGAATACATGAGAAAG
>DUIU01000029.1:1018-3039 GCA_013330155.1 Candidatus Poseidonia sp.
GTTGCTGACGAATACATGAGAAAGCCAGCGGAATTGGCGCCGCTACCCAAAGAACTGGTGCACAGCATCCGTGGCGATGGGACCGTGAAGCTGTCAAAGTCGATGCGTGAACTCCAACGCCGGTGGCGAAACACGGTTCGAATTGACGAGAAACTCTACGCACCAGATGAAATGCTGGACCGAGCCGTCTTGGACAACCAAGGAGAGGAAATCGGCGTCATTACAGGACTCTTCCGAGTCAAGCGCACGTACAAAGGCGTCGTCGTGACCACGCGTATGCGCATGCAAATGGAATTCGGTGTCGAAGAACAAATTCGCATTCCAATCACAGCTCTGGCTCGTACCCGTGAGCGATTGGATGAAGTGGTGCTCTCTCGAACCTTCGAGAAGGTCATGCAGTTGCCGTCGTACATCACGATCAACAGCATGGAAGAAGAGTGATTGTTCCGTTCACAGCACACCGTTGGTGAGCCGTCATGCTTATGACGGGGCTTCAGGTCGGCGAGTCTGTTTACCCTTGCGCGGGTGGCTTAGTCGGTTAGAGCACCCGGCTGATAACCGGGAGGTCGCAGGTTCAAGTCCTGCCTCGCGCACCATTCGTACCTTTCATGGCGTCTCGCAAAGAACATGAAGGGTCAGCCGTTGGATGTGACCAAGGGGATTGGCATGGTCGTCGTATCGGGGAGCAACGCAACCACCATGGCAGCAGAACTTGCCGAATCCTTAGGTTGGGATCACCACCCTCTTGAGACGAGAAGGTTTCCTGACACCGAGGGATACATCCGTATACCCACCGAGACCATCGAAGCACTCCGAAGCGAGCCAGTGGTCCTTGTTTCCAACACCTTCCCAGACTCAGGCATCGTCGAGACATTGTTGATGTTGGATGCCATTCAAGACGTTCGCGAAGGCCGTTTGCAAAATTTACGAGAAATCGGTCCTCAGACCCTACCTGGCGTCGGAAAAGGTGTGATTTTGGCCATTCCGTATTTTGGCTACTCTCGTCAAGACAAACGGTTCAAGCCCGGCGAGTCCATTTCCGCACGTGCCATCGCTGAAATGTTGGCGACGCGCTGCGACGGAATGGTTCTGCTGGACCTTCACGCTCCGGCTGTGTTGAGCCAACTCTCGGTTCCAGTGGCTTTTACTACAGCCATGCCTGAACTCGCCAACCATCTGAAAGAAACAGTTGGTCCTGATTTCATTCTCTCTCCCGACAAAGGTGCCATTGACCGCGCGTCAAGCGTCGCTCAACAGATCGGATGTGAATTCTCTTACCTCGAGAAGACGCGAATTGATGCCCACACCATCGTGCACAAGGCAAAGGATTTGGATGTCGCTGGAAAATCGGTTGCCATCGTCGACGATATGATCGCCACTGGAGGTACAATTTGCCGAGCTGCAGAAGCGCTTCGAAGCCAGGGAGCGATTCAGGTTCACGCAGCGTGCAGCCATGGTTTGTTCACCGGTGGTGCCATCGCTCGTCTGCTCCGTTATGTGGATGGCGTTCATGCGACGGGTTCTCTTCCCAACGCAAGGGACCTCATTTCTGGTGGTCCGGCGCTGGCCCGAGGCGTTGAGCAAGTGATGGGCGAACTTGGCTTGATGGAATGAAAAGAGCGCACTGCTCTTCATTTTCGATAATGGCCCCCAAAACCAACCCCGATATGGGTTCCGTTGTGTTTATATCCGCGAGGTCGTGCGGAGGGATGCCCCTATCATGAGGAAGGAGAGATTCCAATGAGTGTACACGTGCAATATGAAACCCCAGAAGACCTAGCAAACAAGATTTACGACATGATTGACCTCAACAAGAACGGTCGTGTCAAGAAAGGAAGCAACGAAGTGACCAAAGCCGCCGAGCGCGGTACGGCCCAGTTCATCATCCTCGCCGAGGATGTTAACCCACCAGAATTGCTTGCTCACATTCCCTTGATTTGCAAAGAGAAAGGCATTCCCTTCGGCTACGTCCCCAGCCAGCAATTCCTTGCCAAGGCCATCAACATGCCCAAGGACACCTC
>DUIU01000029.1:3357-6448 GCA_013330155.1 Candidatus Poseidonia sp.
GCAGCTTCCGTTGCCGTCATGGAAATCAACAAAGGTGCACAAGAGAAATTCCACGAAGTTGTTGAGGAAATCAAAGTCCTCATGAACAACTGAATACCCACACGAGATGATCAACATGAGTGAAGAACTTGGTGGATGGCCAGCAGAAGTGGTCGAAATTGTCGGACGAACCGGAATGACCGGTGAAGCCACGCAAGTCAAGGTGCGAGTCAACGATGCTCCAAACCCCCGGGACGTCGGCCGAATTATCAGCCGAAACGTCGTCGGACCCATTCGAGTTGGCGACATTTTGATGCTCAAGGATACGGGCCGTGAAGCCCGCAAGCTCAATGCCCGGTGATGCCACATGCCAGAACGACGTATTTGCAACTTCACGGGTGAAGAAATTGAGCCCGGTACCGGTATGATGTTTGTCCGCAAGGACGGTAGTGTTCTTTGGTTCAAGAGCAGCAAAGCTCGCAAGAATCAACTCCAACTAAAGCGCAACGCTCGACGTGTCAAGTGGACTCGCCACTACGTCAAGGGCGGCATTCAGTGAGTGGCCGGCAAGCGAACAGCCTTACAGCAACGCCCATAAACGGGTCACATTTGGGTTGGCATGGTGAACACCATGGAAACGACCTATGTTATGATCAAACCCGACGGCGTACAACGAGGACTAATCAGCGAAATCATTGGCCGCTTTGAGCGAAAAGGACTCAAATTGGTCGGCTTGAAAGCCATGGTTCCAAGTGAAGAAATTGCTCGTGCCCACTACGATGTTCACAAAGAACGCCCCTTTTTCCCCGGCCTGATTAAATTCGTGACCTCCGGGCCCGTGGTCTGCATGGCTTGGGAAGGCGTTGAAGCCATCGCCGTCGCTCGAAAGCTCATCGGCGCAACCAACGGGCGAAACGCTGACCCCGGCACCATCCGTGGCGATTTCGGCATGGACATGGGTTACAACATGATTCACGGATCAGATGCCCCCGAAACGGCTGAATTTGAGCTCGGTCTTTGGTTCCCCGAAGGCTTGATGTCGTGGGAAAACACGATGGGCGCCTGGGTTTACGAGTGAACCCTCATAACACCTTCATTTCGGTGGGAAGGCCATGACCGTTGACGAGGTCGCTGAACCAGATGACGCGCCAGCGGCGGAGCGCGGCCACAACCGCCAGCCGATCGTCTCCGTGCTTGGCCACGTTGACCATGGAAAAACGAGTCTGCTCGATATGGTGCGCTCCATCGGGAGCCAACGTCAAGCCAGCGTGATGGACCGCGAAGCAGGGGGCATTACTCAGCACATCGGAGCCACCGAAGTTCCTGCTGATGTTTTGAATGAAACGTGTTCAGCCATGCTGGGTGGAAAGAATTTCAAATCCCCCGGGTTGTTGTTTATCGACACACCGGGTCACCATTCCTTTGCTTCATTGCGCAACCGCGGTGGTTCTGTAGCAGACATTGCCGTCCTGGTCGTTGATATCATGGAAGGCCTTCAACCGCAGACCATTGAATCACTGAACATACTCAAAGAAACCAAGACGCCCTTTGTCATCGCAGGGAACAAGGTTGACCGCCTTCACGGTTGGCGTTGCGAACAAGGGCGTTCATTCATTGAATCGTTTCAAGCACAGCGGGAAGATGTTCGCGATTTGTTTGAGGACCGGTATTGGAAAACCGTTGGTCAATTCTCTGAACATGGATTCAACCTTGAGCGGTACGACCAGATTCGTGATTTCCGTCAAAACGTGGCCCTTGTCCCCATGTCGGCCAAAGAAGGCGAAGGCCTCCAAGATTTGCTCGCCGTTACCGTGGGGCTTGCCGAGCGGTTCCTTGAGGACCGGTTGACCGATACCTTGGGCCCAGCCCAAGGCACGGTGCTGGAAATGAGGGACGAGGTAGGGATGGGAAAGACCCTGGACATCATCCTTTACCGGGGCGGACTCAGTGTTGGTGATACCATCATGCTTGCAGGACAAGACGGGCCATTTACAACCCACATTAAGGGCCTTAAGCGGCCTCAAGGAATGGCAGAGATGAGAGACGCTGGAAAGCGATGGGTCAACTTCGACTCCGTTGAAGCCGCCTGCGGCGTGAAGATTGTCGCTCCAAAATTAGAGGCTACCATCGCCGGAACCACCCTTCATCTCGCCAACACAGAAGAGGAAATTGAGACTGCTGAAGAAGCCATTCGAGAGGAATGGCGTGCTGTATTCAACGCCATGCCTGTCATGTGCTCGTCCTGCAGCGAGATTTTTGCTCGCCAAGATTTTGCCTCTCACACCGCTTCCGGTCCGTGTCGCGGAGCAGAGGAAGACCGCACGGGTGTCGTGATCAAAGCCGACACCGTCGGAGGTTTGGAGGCCTTGGCGTTCGAACTTCACCAGCGAAACATTCCCGTTCGTCAGGCCACGGTCGGCCCGGTGAACAAGAAGGATATTCTCATGGCGCAATCCGCTTCAGACCCGCTTCAAAAGGTGATTCTAGGCTTCTCCACCAAAGCCAACACCAGCGATGTTGCACAACAGCTTGAGGGCGACGACGGAGACGTGAAATTCATCTCTGGCCCGATCATCTATCACATCATGGATGCTTTCGAAGAATGGCAAGATGCCACCAAAGCGCTCATCGAAGAAGAACAACGAGAGTCAATTGTTTACCCCGGCAAGGTGCTTTTTCTCAAAGACCACACGTTTCGTGCCAAAGGGCCGGCCATTGTTGGGATGCGCGTGCTTGGGGGGCGCATCCACGTTGGTCAGCGTTTGATGAAGCTCGATGGAACGCCCGTGGGGCAAGTCAAGAGTTTGCGGACCCGTGCGAGTGAGGATGTCAAAGAAGCAATGCAGGGAGATGAGATCGCTGTAGCGGTTCAAGGTCCGACCGTCGGCCGACATATCGAGGAACTTGACGAATTCTATGTCGATGTCCCCGAACGTCACGTCAAGCGCTTGAAGAAGGTGGATTTGTCGCCCGTTGAAGAGGAAATTTTGGAAGAAATTGTTTCTCTTCATCGAAAAGACAACCATTTCTGGGGTCGCTGAGGTCTGGATGACCTGATGTATGGATGAGCATTTTTAGAAGAGAAAGCGCACACATTCAAATAAGATATGAG
>DUIU01000098.1:0-2975 GCA_013330155.1 Candidatus Poseidonia sp.
TGACGGTTCTTCCCTCAGCGACGCAACCCTGAATTTCCTTTCCATCGCACTGCTTTACGGCCTCGTCGGCAGCGGGATGGTCGCTACTGCTCGAAACGGTAACGGGCGCCTCGCAAGCGAGGCCAACGCCTCCATGGTGGCTCTTTTGCTCTCGGTTATTTTGCTCGCCACCTACATTCTTCCGTTCATCTTTGGATTCCTTGACATCGATACGGAGGCTGGTGCTGTCGCCACCATGCTCTACAGCCTCGAGACTTTAGCGGTTGGATTGTTGTTGGTTCCCGTGTTCATCAACCTCCTCATCACGACAGCGAACCGTGGTGAAAAAGAACTTCAAACCAGCGTTTGGTTCCTTCTCATGGGTGTTGCTGCATACATTCTCTCGATGATTTACATGTTCTTGGGTGAACTCGCTGACGCCACACAAACGGTGTGGTTGGCTGAGCGCGTGGCTCATGGTTGGGTTCCGCTCGCTCTCATGTTCTCAGTAGGCTACCACGTCATCCCAATGACGGCAAAGCAGCCCATTTGGTCGGCATCCATGCGCTCCGCTAGCATGTTCTTGTTGTTCATCACCATCCCTCCGTTTTTCATGACCGATGCATCCGGAAGCAACTTTGTCACCAACCTCGGAGCTATCCTCTTGACGCTCGGCGTTCTCCCCATCTTTGCCGCTTCCATCAACCTCCTGATGACGGCAGGGTCGGGCCTCAGTGATGTGGTGAAAAAGCCCGGGGCCATGGCTGCTACCATGGCCTTCCTCGCCCTCCCCTTCTTTGCCATTGGTGGCTATTTCACCGCCATGGACACCTTCGTTGGCACCGGTGCTCTGGGTACCATGGGCCATGTGGTGAACATGGGCATGATGTTCACCGTCGGCGGATTGCTGGTCCTTGCTGGTGTGTTCACCAACTACCCCAACGCCATTGGAAAGCCACTCGCAACGCCCTCAACGGGCACCCTCGCCACATGGATGATCATGGTTGGCGGTATCGCCTCAACGCTGATTTATCTCATCGGTGAATTCACCGCCAATGCCGTTTCAGCCACGGAGGTTGAAGACGTTGTGGCCAACAACGGTGGCTTCTACTTGACCGGTGCGGCCATGTTCTACCTCGTCTCGATCGGGGCTATTCTCTCGACCATGGTGGTCATTCGAACGGGGATTTCCTCGACAGGACGTTCCTTGGAAATCACCGAAGCGTCCGACGTGTCAACCTACACACTCACAACGGGCTCCTCCACAACCATCCGAGACCTCATCGGTCGTGGCGTTGGCGTCGATACTCAATTGGTCGTCAGCGAAACCGAAGCCAACGAAGGTGGTTCCACCATCATCGGTGTGGATTCGGCCCTTCACAATGACGAGATCAAGGAATTCCCAACGACGGCAAGCACGGTCATGATTGAATTCGTCCAGTACCTCGCCAATACCAATCAATCCGTTTTCCAATTGTTCCGCAGCATGGACCTTGACGACTCGGGTAAAATCGATAGCCGTGAGTTCCTCGCAGCCCTTGAATCCTCAGACATCGACGCTCTTTCCTCCATTGAAGCGAGTGAATTGGTGGCTGGTATGGACCTTGATGGGGACGGAGAATTGAACCTCCCCGAACTTGACATCGCCATTGCTCAAATCAAGCGAGACCATGACATCGTTGCCTCTGAAGAAGAGGAGTGAACTCACGATAGGGCGTGCAGAGTGTGCGCATTGGTCTCGTCGGAAAACCAAACGTTGGCAAATCCACCTTCTTCAGCGCAGCCACCCTGGCTCAGGTGGACATTGCGAACTATCCATTTTGCACCATAGACCCCAACGTGGGTGTTGCTTTTGTTGAAGCACGCCTCGCTTGTCCATGCAAGGAGTTGCGGGAAAAACTGGAGGCCGACGGTCGCTTGAAACCAGCCGCCGATGACGACCCGCGTCAGGGAAGTTTGTGCGAACCCAGAACCGGAAGTTGTGTTGGTCATCGGCGGTCGGTTCCCGTGGCGCTGGTGGACGTTGCAGGTCTTGTCCCTGGTGCGAGTGAAGGGCGCGGAAGAGGGAACGCTTTCCTCTCTGATTTAGCCAATTGCGACGTGCTGATTCAGGTGGTTGATGCCGCAGGTTCGACCGACCTTGAGGGTCAATTCAGAGGAGCCTCGGCGACCACGGAAGAAGCGGTCCAGTCCGTTCGTGCAGAAATTGAATTTCTCGAACATGAGTTGGATGCGTGGATCGGCGGCCTCCTCGAAGACGGCTGGAACCGAGGTGTTCGTCGAGTGCAGGCCGAGGGTGAAAAGGGCTTGACCTCCTTTATCCAAGAGCGCCTCAGTGGTTTGGGAGCCACATCAACTCTTGTGGCTCAAGGAATGTTGAATTTCAACGCCGTTCATGAATCGGACCAACAGCCATGGGATTGGGACGCCGCTTCGTTGCATTTGCTTGGAAAGTGCATGCGCACCCAACTTTTCCCCATCGTCTACGCAGCGAACAAAATGGACATTGCTCCCCCTGGCGTACTGGACTCGTTTCCTGACCGAACAATGGTTGCTTGCATGGCCGACATGGAGTTGGCCTTACGCCGTGCGACTTCTTCAGGCCTCATCGATTACCAAAGCGGCAGTTCAACCTTTGAATTGCAGAAAGATGCCACGCTGAATGACGCCCAAAAGAAAGCGTTGGCTCACATGAATGAACGCCTCCAATCGGCCAACGGTACAGGCTTGGCCAAGCTGCTGGACGAGGTCCTTTTCGACCAACTCAATCACATCGTCGTGTATCCGGTCCAAGACGAAACCCACTGGGTCGATGGTGATGGACGGGTGTTACCCGATGCCTTGGTGGTTCCAGTCGGCCTTCATGCCAAAGCGCTTGCAGGGCGCGTTCACACCGACCTTGAGGCTGGATTTATTCGTGGTGTGGACGGGCGAACTCGCCGCGTGGTCGGTGCAGACCATGAGATGAGTGACGGGGACGTGCTGAAGATTCACGC
>DUIU01000098.1:3315-3445 GCA_013330155.1 Candidatus Poseidonia sp.
TCAGTGGCCCTTGGGGCGGTCGTAGGCTGGAGTCAACCGAGCCATGTCGCCAGAGTGCTGTCCACCTCGATAGATGAAGAGGACAGGGGCTACCAAGGTGAGCAGGATGAGGAGGAGGAGGAAGAACAGC
>DUIU01000048.1 GCA_013330155.1 Candidatus Poseidonia sp.
TCAACGTTGAGTTGGGCGTTCATGCAAGCAACCCATCCACATGCATCAATGAGCACGTGCTGCATTGGCAACACCTCAGACGATGGTTCCGTATCCAATTAGGCGCCACCTGGAGCCGACTCGGCGAGAAAGCGATATTCGCTGGCCTTTATCAGCGCAAATTGGCAGTCGCAATTCGAGGTTTGTTCGTCCCTTTTCTGCGTTTCTTGTCACGCCCACAGAGGTTGCTGTGGCGACGTTCAGCATCAACATCTCGTTGTTTCGCAACGGCTGAATTTTTTCATTGGTTGAGAGGTCGCCCGAGACCATGTATTCCATCAGGTTCACGTCAACGGAGATGTTGCTGTGGATTTCGGGAAGGTCTCCCTTTCTTGCCACAACTTGTCCCGAAAGGTTGTCTGAAGTGGTGATGGAAGGGTCCAGGAAGGTCGCCATGCCGCACAGGCCTCCGGCGTGCATGGTATCAAGGTTCAATCCCCCGCCCTGCATGCTGCTGACCACGGCCTCAATGGGCTCCCATGTCGACTTGTTGCCTTTCTCGATTTTACGACCGGGTCCGATGATGATTTGGTCGCCTTCGGAGAATTCCCCTTCAACGATGCTTCCACCGATGACGCCTCCACGGAGTTTCGTGGGTCGCGTTCCAGGCCTGTTAATGTCGAATGAGCGTGCTACATGCATGATTGACCGCTTGTCCTTTGACCGGTCTGGGGTAGGAATGGTCGCTTCAATGGCTTGAATCAGGACGTCAAGATTTACGTCGTGGTGAGCGGAAACGGGAATGATCGGAGCGTCGTGGGCAATCGTTCCTTCTAGGAAACTCTTGATTTCGCCATGCGATTCCATGGCGCGTTCCTTGGAAACGAGGTCGATTTTGTTTTGAACGATGACGATGTTCTTGATGCCTGCAATTTCAAGCGCCATGAGGTGTTCACGAGTTTGTGGCTGTGGACATGTTTCGTTGGCGGCGACCATCAGCATGGCCCCGTCCATGATGGAGGCTCCTGTGATCATGATGGCCATGAGTGTCTCGTGGCCGGGAGCGTCAACAAACGACACGACGCGTTCCAACTCAGATTCAACATCCTTTGCACCATCGGGTCGCTTTCCTGTGGCGTAGTACCGCCCAGTGTCGTCCTTGTAGAAGGCCGTATCAGCATACCCAAGTTTGATTGAAATGCCACGCTTGCGTTCTTCAGAGTGTGTGTCGGTCCAAACTCCGGACAAGGCTTGCGTGAGCGTTGTTTTTCCGTGGTCGACGTGACCGACCAAGCCGATGTTCACTTCGGGTTGGGCAGGAAGCTTTCGTGCCATGCTTCCCACTCCTCATGTCCAGCGATTACCCTCTCGGGTTCACTCCGATGCTTCCTCGCCTTCAGCGCCGAGGATGGTGGCGAGTGGCTTCTTGCCAGACTCGACCACTTTGAGGTTGATTTGTCGCGTGTCTTGAGTGACCATGCTTCCACGGAAATTGCGACGCTTGCGAAGTCCATCGGGCTTGTAGCGGAATCGCTTCTGCTCGCCGCCCTTTTTCTTGTTGACAATCACTTCGCCCTTGTATCCAGTGGATTGGGTGACGAGAATGGATTGGCGGTTGCCGCCTTCTAGGTCTCGGCGCATAGGCGTTCCCGTCTTGTCGGAGCCGCCCGTGATTTCGAGTTTGTAGCCGGATAGCGTCTTGTCGCCCTCTCCTACAAACAATCCGTCAACAACATCGCCAATGCGCTTTCCAAGCATTTGAGCGTGGTTGTTGCCACTAATTTTCAAGGCGTACGACTTGCCGCCGTTTTTGGAATCGGTATCATTGACCACAGCGACGAATTCAGCATCATTTCCTGCCATAGGAGCACCTCTCGGGATTTCTCCGACCGAAGACCCGTATTTAGCCCCATCGTCTGCATCGTTGAAGCCGAGGTCAGCGAAGTCGCTTCGGGAGCAGCAATTCGAGTCGGTTTGCAATGTCGGCTGGGAGGAAGTGGGGCATGCTCAGATGAGTGGTTCGACCCCGCCCTCCTGGCACGGTTGCAACTCGGGTGGCGATGATGCCCTCGCGTTCGATTTGCTTGGCGTATTTCCACAACGTGGTGTGGCTTTTCGGTTTTTGCTCGTATTCTTCGCACACAACCGCATACAAGCGTTCCACATCGCCCATGGTCATCGTCTCTTCAGAGCGCAAACGTCGGCACACTGCCAGCAAGACCAACATGCCCTGAGGCGGGAGATCGTCCACGACTTCGAGGCGTGTGCTGGTATCAAGCGCCACATTATCGCTCATGGCGTGGATGTCTTCGACGGTGATGGCTCGTTCATTGTACCCGTCCTGCCGGAATTCGCAGCGTTCTGCGGCGGCGCTCAGGTATTCGATGACCCGGCGTGCATCCCCGCTGCTCGCTGCCCGTTCGGCCAGCAATCGGAGGGTGGCATCGGTCCATGTTCCAGGAACCAAGGCCAGTTCTGCTCGTTGACGAACGATGCCTTCCAATCCATCCACCGTGTACGAAGGAATGCGAAGATGATTGGATTGTCCAAACTTCGATATGACCGCCGTTTCGAGAACATCAAGCACTTGTTCTTGGCTGATAAGCATCAATGAGATTGTCCCGGTCCCGTCTTGGTCCTCGTCAATTCGAAGCAATTGATAGAGCAATTCATCGCCCGAACGACGCAGCATGTGGTCCACTTCGTCGAGGACCACGATGAGGTGTGTTGATGTCCTTCGCAGCATTTTTCGCAGACTGAGAAGCATTTCTCCCAGGGAGAGCCCTCGGTCGGGATGGCCCGGGTCAAATTGGTGAAGGATGCGTTGAGCCACCCGCATGCTCGTCGAGGCATTTCGACAGTTGATGTGAGCGACTTTGAGTTCCCGTTTTCCCGCAAGATGACGTTGGAGGTCCCTGCAGAAGGTCTTGGCCAGAACCGTTTTCCCACTGCCCACCGGTCCGGTGATGACCGCACGTGCGGCCCCTTCTGGAGAGGCTACGTTGGAAAACTTCGAAGCCAACTCTCGTTGGATGTCTTCTCGGCCCACCAGCGTTTCTGGAACGTGGTCAAAATCCAACATCTCTGGATGGGCGATGATGAGCCCAGCGCCGATGCGGTCAAGATAGTCCACCATATCAAGGGAATGCTGTTGTCAACCGTTCTAAAAGATGTGGTCTCTGCAGCGAAGGCGAAACCGGTTTTGTCAATTCCTCGTACGCCGGTTCAAGGAATTTCGTCGAATTGGTATCCTGTTTCCCATTTCTTCTCGCCGAGTGCAACTTCAAGCTCAAAGGGCGTGATCAGCGGTTTGCGGTACTTGACGGCATCATCGATGGCGATGCGTGGACAAGCCGTGTTGACAAAGGCATCCACTGGGTAGAAATCGATCAGTTCGGGCCCAACATGCTCAAGCGCCAAAAGGTAGCCCTTCTTCCCGTGCTTTGCTAGCATTCGCTTCATGCGCAAAGCCAACGTACGGCGCATCTGTCCAGGTTTTTCTCCGATAAGGATGCCGAAGGTGTTGGCATCTTGGACGCTCATGATGAGGCCAAACCGTTGACGTAGAATGCGTTCAATACGTTGCAGGGACATTTCTTCAGCATCGCCGGTGTAGGGGTCGAGCATGGCCAATGGTTTTCCAGTGTGAAGCACCAACCCGATGGGGTGGAAATCCCCGCTGCCAAGAAAGAGGTAATGGCCAATCGATGGGTCGTCGCCGGAATAGTTGCAGCCGAGGACTTGTCCTGGGAACGAGAGCCGTGCGCCACCGATAGGGATGGTCACGTCGAACCCTGCCTTTTCCAAGCGGTCGTGAAATTCGGGGAGGAGGTGAAGATGTTGAATGGAGCCTACAAGCCCTAGCTTTGTATCGGTGAGCGGAGCCATTCGGCCGACAGCGTCCATGAATCGTTCTTGCGCTTCTTCTTCGCTCAGGTCGTTCGATTGCTCTTGTTGAGCAAGCCGCTGCTGGGCCATGTTCCGATGTTGTTCCAGCCAGGGAAGAACAGTCTTGAGTTCGGGATCTCCTTCGTAGGTGACGTTGATGAATTGCGTTGGCATTCCAGAATCGATGTTCATTTGTGAATGGCCCATGTGAGCGACCAATTCCACGCCCATCAGTTGCATTTTGTCATGGACCAAATCGCAAGCACCGTAGCAAGGGTCGGCGGCGAGGACCACTTGGGCGCTCGTTTCGGTCTCAATGGTATCCATCATCTCGAGTGCTTGCATCTTCAGGCCTTCAGGAACCTGGAGCGCAATCAATCGGTTGTCGTTGGTGCGAATCCGCTCCATCAACTCGTCCAACTCGAAGTCGTGGCGGTCAAGGTCCATGCTTCCCCTCACTCCGTCGGCGGCGCCCCTCCCTCATGAAGGCACCCATCAAAGCAAGGGATTAATCGTCGTCAAGGAGGACAACCTTGGCGCCGTCCATTTCCAGACGAACCAAAGATTGGATGCGAATTTCGGGATAGTTTCCTTGCAAGCGCTTCATACCCCCGCCTTTCTCAACCACCGTAATGACATCCGAAACTTGGGCACCAGCACGTCGGACGCCCTCAATAACGGCCTCAAGGGTGCCTCCAGTAGACAGGACATCGTCCAAGATCGCAATGCGTTCACCTTTCTTGAGGTCGTTGAGGTACATGGCCCCTCTTGAATAGCCAGTGGATTGGTCAATTTCCACTTCGCCCTCAAGTCCATAGGAGCGTTTTCGAGCAATGATGAGTGGAAGTCCGGTGGCCATACTCAGCGGAGCCGTGAGAGGGAGTCCCATGGCTTCAATACCCAAGATCACGTCAATTTCGCTCCAATTGACTCGGTCAACGACGAGTTTGGTGATGGCGTTGAGAACTTCGGGGTCCATTCGAGGGACGCCATCAGTGATGGGGTGGATGAAGTAGGGGTAATCGCCTTTCCAGATGACCGGTGCAGCCAGGAGGCTTGCACGGAGTTCCTTCATTGCATCAGTCATGATGATGGGTTGGGGTATGAGTTAATCATCCTTGAGGATGAAGCGTTCCTTTTCGTGGTAGCTCACAACTCGGCGAGGTATTCAACGTACTCATGGTGCTCCATGAGGTTCTCGAGCAGTTGCTTATCGTCGGGATTCAATTGGAGTTCATGGGGTTCGAGCAAAATAATCCAGCCGTCGTTGTAAGCAGAATCGTTAACGAGGTCAGGGTTGATTTCTACTTCACCGTTCACGTCGGAGATCAGTCCGGAGAAAGGAGAGGTCAGGGCGACCTTTTCATCGGCCGTCCACAAGGAAAACAAACTTCCGCCTTCGTCAACTTCGGTTTCGGCCTGGGGGAGGATGACGCGGAGGACATCGCCAATCTCGACACGAAGAAATTCACTCACACCGATCATGAGTTTCTGGTCTTTCTGTTGGAACCACAAGTGGTCCATTGAGTATTTTCTGTCTTGAGCAATTACAAATTCGATGATGTCGTCATCCACGTTCTTCGCCTCGTATCGCGGCTTCCACGGGTGGTATATGAAGACTGAGGATAAATTTGTTTCTCAAACCAAACAAACGGATTAAGAAACACCCCCTGTTGGAAGGACCGGTGAGGGCATGAACTTCGGCGAAACTGACGAGCAACAGATGATCCGTGAACTGGTGAGAGACTTTGCTGAAACGGTGCTTGCGCCAACGGTTGAACACCGTGATCAAAACCAAATCCCCCCTTCCGATGAATGGGAGGCCTTCCTTGAATACGGTCTTCATGGCATCACCATCCCCGAAGCATATGGTGGTTCACCCATTGACGATGTTTCTGAGGCGATCATCATTGAGGAACTCGCACG
>DUIU01000080.1:0-234 GCA_013330155.1 Candidatus Poseidonia sp.
CTTGAAGCCCTTCCGGGCGTGGGCCACAAAACGGCCTCGGTCGTGATGGCCCAGGCCTTTGATGTACCCGCGTTCCCGGTTGACACCCACATTCATCGATTGGCGGCCCGTTGGGGTTTATCCAATGGAACAACGGTGGAGAAAACTGAGAACGACCTCAAGGCCGTATTCCCACGTGCGTTGTGGAATGACCTCCATTTGCAAATCATTTTCTTTGGCCGGGAATACTGCCCT
>DUIU01000080.1:507-12435 GCA_013330155.1 Candidatus Poseidonia sp.
TTTGGCCGGGAATACTGCCCTGCACGCTACCATGACCTTACAACATGCCCCATCTGTTCGTGGGCCGCTACAAAAAAGCGAATCCGAGAAGAGATGAAACGCTGACCTCAGAAGAGGGAGAAACCGCGTCCAACGATGCTTGTGACCATCACGACACCCGCCAGCATCATGGTTATGCGGACGGCGACGTGCTGATTGGTGTCTTCTTGCGATTCCCGGAAGAAGGCATAACCGAGCATGACAATAGCACCGGATTGAAGGATGGTAGAGAAGGCACCGAAGAGTGCCACCTGGCCATCGTAACTGTCCACATCATCGAGGTACTGGTCCGCTTCTTTCTCGTCAGTAAGGTCATAATCGGTGACATTCGGTGCAGAAGAGGACAGAGGAAACTGTGCCATTACGGCTGAAAACACAAGAAGAATCATGCCGATCATCAACCATTTTTGGAAGGTGTACATGCTTCCTTTGGCCATGGCCCCCGCAGGAGGCTGGTAAGGAGAGGCGGCGGCTTGAGGTGGAGGGAGTGGGGCTTGCATGGAGACGACTTGGTAAAACGGGAGTATGAATGTTCCCGCATATCAAACACTGAAGATGCTGCTTGACTGTTCAAGGACGATGGCAGTGAACAGCGAGGCCAAACCAGCCACCCAAGTGAGTTGAATCATCTGCCCAATGGCACTTGTTCGAGTTCCGCCGCGCAACCGGGTGGCAATCGATGAAACAGCCACGACTTGCATCAGAATCAAGAGCGAAATGATGATCTTGAACATTCGAATGTTATCGTCAACCGAAGATGCATCTTCCATCACCGGCAAAGCTACGCCCCCAGCAAATTCAGAGAGAGCACCAACTTCGGTATCGACCAAACCCGAGGCAACACCTGCAATGGCTTCACCGAGTTGCAGGACAATGGATGTGGTGACGTTGAGGGAAGCAACGCTGGAAATCAACAAACCGAGCGCAACACCCCACATCGTGTTGGCCGAAAGGGAACGACGGTTTCGAAGCGAAAGCAAATTTCCAACACTGCGGGACACCATTTCTGCGGTGCCTGCAGGCTGGCCAGAGGATTGAGACCCCTCAATGTAGATGCGAGTGTACCGGGAAATGACCGCCGAATTCGTATCAGCGGTGAAGTAATCCCAAGCTCTGTCCGAGTCAATTCGGGTTGAGAGGCGCTTTTCCAGCCGATCGATTGAATTGTCAAGCATACCAAAATCAATACCTCGCAAGGCTTTGATGGTCGCCGATGGCTCAGATGAACGCGCCTGGGCGGTACCACCGAGGGCTCGGATGAAATCCGGGTAAGTCTCGTCTCGCCGTTGAATTTGATTTTCCTCTCGACGCACCATGAAAGCAGGAATCATCAAGGGCGAGAAGGGCAAGACAATGAACAACAATCCGAACTTATCCCACTGAGTGGTGATGATGTCCCACGTCCAAATTAACGCGAGTGTTGACAAGACCACCAAGCCGATTGTAATCACTCCTGAGAGCAATAAGGACCGCCGGAAATTGATGCGGAAGGGCGTGTCCATCTCATCACGTGCAAACGTCGTATCTTTGGGAATGGTGGCACGGAATGCGAAGACGGCACCGATTTGAATGAACATAAAGACAAGAGAAGCGAGCAGCAGATAACGCAGCCGACTCGCCACTTCAATGGGTGTATCGTTCACGCCCCCAACCTCAAACAGGACCAAGTGAATACCTGCGATGACCAAGCCAAACAACCCAGCAGTCGTCAACGAGACATAAATTTCTTTGAGTGCGTCAACCGATTCGAGCCGTGTGTCGTAGAGTGTATTGTATTGCTCGGCGACGGTTTCCTGTTCCGAGCGCATGAATTCATCAATGGGCTGACCTGCTTCAATGGAAAACGCCATTCGGTCGAGGAAATCGGACCAGAGTGGGCTTGGGCTCTGGTGAGCCACGATACGGGCCGCTTCGGGCAAAGAGGTGTGCCATTTATCGACCAAGGTCTCAATGCGTTTCACTTCCGAAGCCAACTCGCCGTAGTCTCGCATTTGCTTGAGAATGTCAAAAATTGACTGAGCACCCACCTCTCCAATAGAGAGAATGCCCATGCGAGTGATGAACATGTGCATTTCTTCTTCAATCAGCGTTGCAGAGCGTTGCACCTCAAGAATCGGGAAGACCACGGCGGCGGCTGCCGACATCAGCGTGAGCATGATGACGAAGAGAACACCGGTGAACCCTGCAAAAAGCGCACCCTCCGCCAAACCCCCGGTCAGGAAGACCAGCACAATGGAGATGAGAAAAGTCGCCACCACGATGGGAGCGACATAAAATGACAGAAAACGCGGAACCGGCATTTCAAGACGTCGAAGGGCAATTTGCCAAGTCGGCATGCGCTCCATGTCTCATCATCCTCAGTTGTGATTGATCCCGACCCACGTGTCAATGGCTCGGCTAAAGTGGTCCCAGCCGTTTGAATAGTAGAGGCCGAGAAGGTCGAAGACATCGTCGTAATGCGTCAAGTCTCGGTCGGCCATGCGCTGAATGGCATCAGCACGGCGAAGCATTTCATCGTAGATATCACGCTTGTTGGAGAAGCCGGCCATGGCAGCAATCTTGTTTTCCAATAGGTGGGATTGGAACATACCACGGAAGTAGTGCTTGTCTTTGACAGGGTCCCACTCAAACATGCCACGGGTCAACACACCGTCGCTGTGCTTATTGTAGCCAATGACCTCATCAATTCCGGTGATACGTCGGGCGATACCACCGCCTGGCGCCTCAACCACTTCTTGGAAGATAGCGAAGTTGAGGTTGTCAAAGAAACGAATGGGCACGTTGATCGGGTCACCGGTGAAACGTTGAATCATCTTCACGATGGAGGAGGCGTGGAAGGTAGCAATGACGGGGTGGCCAGTCTGCATGGCTTGGAAGGCTGTAGCGCCTTCTACACCACGAATCTCACCGATGATGATGTAGCGTGGACGGCTTCGCAGAGCGGCCTTCAGTAAGTCGAACATTTCCACCCGGGAGTCTTCGTTCTTGGCGTCGCGTGTGACCAAACGCTGCCAAATCTTGTGGCGCACTTTGACCTCAGGTGTGTCTTCTGCCGAATAGATCTTGACGTTGTGGTCAATGAACGGAAGAATCGCATTCAGTGTTGTGGTCTTACCAGAAGCGGTCTCCCCAGAAACGAGAACGGACATGCCGTATTCAAGACAAATCCAAATGTAAGCAGCTTGTTGTGCTGACATCGTACCCCACTTGATGAGTTGGATGACAGAGATGGTTTCCTCTGCGAATTTACGGATGGTGAACGAAGGCCCGAGCATGGAGACGTCGTCGGAGAAAATGATGTTGATACGGGAACCGTCAAGGAGCACACCGTCAATGATCGGCTTGTTGTCGGAGACCGGTCGGCCAATACGTTCGGACATCGCACGAAGATACCGAGAGAGCAATTCCCGTTCTCTGAAACGAATGTTCGAGGTGACCATTCCAAACACCTTGTGGTCCATGTGAATGTGTTTCAAACCCACCGAGTGAATATCTTCCAGCATCTCATCGGACAGCAAGGGTTCAAGCGGACCGTTGCGGATCAAGTCGCGAACCACCACATAGCTCAATCGCTCACGCTGGGTAGAACTGACGGTCAACCGTTTGTCATCCATGCCCACCATCTCCCAAAGTCGGCCTTGCCGGCGAACGAGATTGCTGGCTTCAGTGTCCAATATGGTGTAGCGATCAATCATCTGTTGGAGGATGTTTTCAAATTCATTGTCCGTGGTAAATGAGGGGGCAGAGGGTGCTTCTTGGAGCAAAGTTTCTACAAGTTCTCGACGAATGTTTTCTTCCTCTTCAGTCAATTGGGGTTCAAGACCGAACCACATGACAGTCCCACCCCCGTCATCATCTGCCGGGGGTTCGTAGATGTGGACGAAAATCGGTTCACGCGTGACATAGATAAGGTTCAGTGGACGCTGTTTTTTGGCGTCTCTGTCAAGCGGACCGTAGTAGATTGGGCGAGAGCCATAACGCATCTCAAAATCGCGTACCCATTCCGCAACGTGGGGATAGGCCGCCATGACGCCGTTCAGGTCGCCCTTTGCAAAACGGGGTTCTTCAGTCATCCTTGTCCTCTCCTCAGCTCACCGCTGTAATGTCGACAATGAAGCCCATGCCGGGTTCGACACGCCAACCAACGGATGTTTGAATCGGGCCGGCGGCGCGAAGGAAGCGAGTAATGACGATGCTTCGTTTTATTTCTCCACCGATGAGAGCGTTGTCTAAATCGAGAACCACTTCAGCAGAGGCGCGAAGGGTATGGAGCAGTTGGCTGTCCATTTCTTCGGGATCAGCGCACAGCATGAACGAGCGCCCATCGGACGCAATCTTGCGTAGTTGTTGAATCAGGGCAAAGTGGTCCGCTCGGCTGCCATTTTCTGGCATCAGTGAACTGGCAGAATCCAGAACAATCACGTCGGCGGCAGGAATGGCAGGACTGCTGAGTACCTCGCTCAACGAGACATCCTGGCGAGCATCAGCAACGGTACCATAACGGCTCAAAACCATCACTTGACCTTCGCGAATGGCGTCGGTCATCCCATAACCAATGCTTTCCATTTGCTCAATCCAGCCACGGGTTGTCAATTCGGTGGTGATGACAAGCACCTTCACACCGTTGTGGACCATGCCGTGAATCAAACGCTGAGCGATGAGGGATTTTCCTGCACCCACCTTGCCTTGAAGCAGGTAAAGCGAGCGATTGGGAAGTCGTAGGCCCATCGAGTCGGCCAGTGAATCGGTTTCAACTTCAAACGGGAAGCCATCCTCAACAGGCTTGTGGGCCGTCATGAACGGATTTTCATCAGGCGAAAGCATTCAATCTCACCTCCGCATCGGCCACCGCTGAATGCGTGTAGCCGTTGACTCGTTCAGAAATTCCGATGAAGTACACAGCAACATCGTCGCCGTCTGAAAAGGACCAACTGTTGTTGCTTAGGGTGATGGCCAAGAGGTAGCCAGGATTCCAATCGGTTCCACTGGGTTGCACGGTCGCTGAACTAGATGTGGGTGCATCACCATTGATGAGCACCTCGTAGTTGGCAGCGTCAAGGTCAAATTTACCCGTGTTCACAAAGTACAGCGTAATGGTGCTAGCGGTCGTGTTGTGAGCCACCATCGCAGGGTCACCTGCAAGAGCCACGCTCACATCGTCCTTGTCAGAAGATGCACGTTCATTGATCTGGACCACACGCAGAGCGTCGCCCCATTCCGAGATGAGAACCGCGCTTGCACCGCCTGAAATCAGCAATGCCGTGACGAGCATGATCATCGAAGAAGTTCCTCCGTCCGCCATACCATCACCACAATCCGTGTCCAACCGTTGTTGGACCTACCGTAAGGGCCAGTCGTTCGCCTGCGTCCAAGCCGGTGTCAAACCAATCGAGCGACAAGGTTTCTCCAGAGAACCAGAGTTCCGAGTTGATCGATGAAGTGTAAACCGTCGAGAAAGGCGTAGGGTCTTTTCCATCTGTAAACAGCCACATGTCATCGTGATCGATGGTTGTGGAGCCGGTGTTGGTCAGGTTCGCGTACACAACGGTTCCTCGCACTGGGGTCAAACTCGCCGGAGCTGATGGAGACCCACCACCGTTCACGACAAGGGTTGGGAGCGATGAATAATTTCCGTGGCTGGTGATGACCACGGAAGTTATGGCTCCCGAACTGTTGACCGTGTAGGTGGCTGAAAATCCGCCGTTCCCGGTGGAGGCTTCAATCGTGCCTCCGCTGCTGTATCCCAATCCACCGCTGTTGATGGTGACATCGACCATGGCGCCGGTGAAAATCACCGCGTCGTCGATGGTGAAGGTTGGTATTGGCTCATCTGCTTCCTCGATTCGGTCTACACCGGAATCAATTTGCAAAGAAATGGCCTGATAGGCCATTGAAAAGACCACCAGCATCGAAATACCGATGATCAATCCTCCTACACCAACCGAAGCACCCATGTCACTCTTCTCCTCGTAGCATGTGGAGTTGTCGCCATGAAGAGACCAAGGCTGAGAACACCAACAGTTGTCGGTGAGGCAGATGGTCTTCCAAAGCGGTCTCCGGGTCGCCGGGTTCCGCAAGTTGAACAATCGCGAGCACAGCGTCGCCTTCGTCCTGATCCAGCATGCCGGATTCCATGGCCTTCTGAGTAAAACTCACGGCGGCCATGCCGGACATGTGGTCAAGGAGAAGCGCTGCAACCGTAGGGGCACCTGTGCTGGAGTGATTGTTGCCGGAGCCGCTCGAACGGGGCGCAACCAGGAACGGGTTCGCTGCCAAGGCTTGCGCCTCATACAACTCAACCAGTTGTCCTTGGTCATCTTCCATCATTCGTGCTGTTCCACCAACTTCCACCACTTCGCCGCTAGCCGTGATGATTCGGTCGCCAGAGGCAACCTCGCCATCATCCTCGTCGTATTCGCCTTCATCATGTGCACCACCTTCTGCCGAGGAACCCTCGGAAAGGGAGGCGCCTTCATCAAGGCGGTGTTCAACCATCCGAAGAACGTCTTCGACCATGTCAAGACGACTGCTGATGAGTCGCTCGAGGCCGGACGTGTCAACGGTGGCAGGGGCAGCAGGCACCGGCGTTGGAGCTGGTGCGAGCGTGGCTGCGACGTTGGGTACGCTTTGTTGGCTGTTGATTCGCGCTCGTGTTGGTCCGGGTGAGATGGTCCACGCATCCTCTTCACTGAGCATCCCTTGTTCAGGGAAGGGCACCTGTTCGATGGCCACGTTGGCCAAAATCTTCAGGCGTTCCTCGCTCATTGCTTGGTCTGCGTTTTTGTTACCACCCGAGTTTCCACTGAATGGCCATGCCATTGTAAATCCTCCATTCCAAGATATCACCGAAGTGATGCCTTGGAGGGATCAAACAACGATGGCACCCGCAGTGTCGTCGTCAACGTTGAACGTCTCGAAGGTCGAACCGCCATTGGCAACGTGGAGGTACAAGTTGGCCTCTCCGTCGTCAGTGAGCACAGCGTCAGCCGAACAATCATCGCCGCCGCTGGCGTCGAGGATGAGCTGGTAAGCCACACCTGGGTTCAATTCAGCAACGGCTGAGCCGTCCATTCGCGTGTATTGCATCTCGCCCACGCTGTCGCCTTCAACGACACCGTTATCGCAGAACAACTGGAAGCTCACGGACGTGAACGCAGTGATTTCGCTACCTGGTGCGAGTGAGACAAAGAGCAGGTAGTTGTCACCTGCAGTGCCTGGGTCCACATAGGCGGTGTTGATGAGGAGTTTTCCAGCCATGTTGTCGGCCGTGTCGTCACCGGTGGTCTGAGCGTTTTGTTGCAACTTCTCAGCGGTTTGGATGATGACAGCAGCTGCAACAGCAGCAACCAGAATGAGGGCGATGAAGACGATCATGGCACCAATACCGATGGCTGCCACGGTGTCCTTTTGCTCGTTGTTGGTCTTCAAATGACCACCGCCCCAGCAGTAATGTCGCCGCCGTAGTTGAGAACCTCGTAGGTTTGTCCACCGGTTCCTGCAACAAACAGGATGGTGTGCTCAGCGTTGGCTGCGGGTCCGCAGTTGTTGGTGGTGATGGTCGTGGTGTAGGTTTGGCCCGCCGCAATTGGGTCAGCCCCGACTGCGAGTCCAATTTGGTGCGTAGCGGTCGTTTCCAAGAAATCATCTTGGTCGGTACCAGCAGCGCACACAATGGCCCACTCAATATCACCTGTTGGGACGTCGTCCGACCCAGGAGCGAGCTCGAACGTAATGTCGAGTTCACCTGCACCGGAGCCCACAATGATGCCGATGACGCTCACTCGAGCAGCCATAGCGTCCGTGGTATCTTGTCCCGTCGTCTGCGCATTCTGCTGCAGCTTCTCTGCCGTCTGAATAATGACAGCAGCAGCAACAGCAGCCACCAGAATCAATGCAATGAAGACGATCATTGCACCAATACCGATCGCAGCGACGTTGTCGCGTTGTTCGTTCTTTGTTTCGTTTTTCATGTTTTTCACCATTTTTTTGTTTATCCCCTGCCTCTGCAGGTGGAATAGGATGTGGTCAAAGAGCGCCTCCTTGACCAAGATTGATGCGAAGTGGCATGTGGAGAACAGCGACTTCGTCAGGAGCGAGATTGCGGATGAAGGGCACTTCATCGGTGGAGAACCCAGAGGGAATCCAGGGCGTGAGAAGAATCTCGGAGAGCGGTTCCATGGCCCGGTTTTGGACGCGCATGGTGACCGTTATTTCGCCGGACCGCATTTCGTAGGCGGTGGCCACTGAAAGTTTTCGAGTCAGCGGGATGTCTTCGGAAGACAAGCGGTAGTCGGGTTGGATGTCAAAGCGAAGTGGAATGTTGCCTCCGGGTGCGATGATGGGCAAATCCACGTTCGGGGGATTGGCGGTCCAGCCTTCAGGGACGGGGGGTTTCAAGCGGAGCATTGGCATGGGGATTGGCCCGTCGTTGATGATGCGGACGAGAAGCACACCAGATTCCCCTCCAGCGGGCCAGCGGGTATCAACGCCCATCCAGAAATGGCGGAAGAGGAATGGGTTCAAGGTGGACGTGTTGCCTCCAATCATGTCCTCCAGCAAATCCTCGACCTCTTCGGTTGAGGCACGAATATCGCCGATTTCGGCGGCGGCGGTGGCTTCTCGGAGTTTGAAGAGGATACGTTCCGCCTCCTCAAGAGAGATGTGTTTGTGAACCAGAAGGCGGTGAAGCATGGCGATGCTGCGGCGCAGATGCAGGACATCTTCTTCCAACTCCTCAAGCGTCTTTTCCGCCCGACGAAGCGATTTCTTCGCCTTGCTGAGTTGGTGGAGACTCAAGTGAACTTTTACTTCGCCAATGTCCATTTCGGTTTCAGCGAGAGAAGGATTCTCGCGCTTAGCCGCTTGACGAGCAATCCGCTCCAACGTCTGTGAGGCCTCACGGATACCTTGCTCCCTCATGGCGCGCTCTTGGGCCATGACGTCTTCTGGAACCTCGGTAGCTTCAGGCATCGCTTTCCACCTCCGCAGATGTTCCAAAGTCAGTGTCGTTGACCGGTTGTTTTTCGACGTCGCCTACAGCAATCGAAGCAGGTGCTGCCGCAGGTTCGGGCGCACCCTCACCGAGGATGGCCGAGAAATCAAGGCCGTCGTCGGCCAAGTCATTCAACAAACGAGCAGGGTCGCTGAGGTCTCGCTCAATGCGAATGGAACGGATTTCAGCGTCGGTCATGCGGCCGTACAGGTTGCCGTACATCTTGTCGGACCGCTTCAAGAGGTACCATACGCCGAACATGATGAGGAAGAAGTAGGCCGCAATCATCAACAAATTATCACGATCGGTCGAGAGTTGTGGGGGCAATCCGAGCACAATCGCCAACATGCCAAGAACGGGCAGTGAGAGAATGATGGTCAGTTGGCGACGGCTATCCTTGAGCGCCTCAAAGTGGTCAGAATACACCGTCGATGTACCCTTTCGTGCACGCTGATAGTCCTCGTGAATCATTCTGAATTCATCGCTGCTCTTCCACGTCATGCGCCAAATCCACAAGGCACAGAGAGCGAGGATGGCCGGACCGTAATAGGCGACATTGAACAGGTGGAAAGCGAAACCGAAGGCAAGGACGCCAGTGTAGATGCCACCGAGTTGCCACTTTTCGGATTGGCTGGCAAGTCGGACGAAAATCAGGGACAATAAGGCAGCAACAACGCATGCGACGAAGGCTACAGAAAGATCCGGGGACCAAGAGCGAACGGTTTCTTCGCCGAGCTTGACGCCCTCTGGAGTGGTGTACGAACGGTCATTTTCCTCGTCGTTTCCATCACCAACATAGAGGTAAGACAATGTTGCATCGCATTGAACCACCTTGTTGACATCCCACCAGTTGATGGTGGCAGGGCGAACATCCCACGTGAAGACGTGTTCCATGGTGGCATTGAGTGCGGGATGAATGCCCGGTGTGGTAAGGATGGTGACATTATCTCCGCAATCAAGCGAAGCCGATACCCCCAGAGCCTTCGCCGTACCTTCGTTTCGAACCGTGACCGAATAGGTGGTATCTTGGCCTTCAAAGAACGCATCGGGGTCTGCTGGACCTTGAGCAACGATGGCCGGGTCGGCAAAGACCGCCAACTGGAAAGTAAACACATCATCCTCAAACACAGAATAGCCTGCGTTTTCGTCCGGATGGTACAATCGGAGCGTGAGGTCCCAACCATCACCGGGCAGGATGTTGGGAGGATTGGGTGCATCGACGACGAGTTGAATCGCATCCGTGGTAACCCAAGGCTGTCGAACGGGCAGAGTGATGCGGGAATCAGGGCCGAGTGAAGCTCCCTGAGGGCAGTACGCCGACATGTTGAGTGGGTAATCGGTATCGTCCACTCGGATGGCAAAGGTCCAACCGTATTTTGACGCATTTTCACCCAACGCATCGACATCGATTAAGCGCTCTGCTCGGCAAAGTTCCACTTCATAGGCAACTGAGTTCTCCGGGCCCGTGGGTATGTGGGAGTAAACGATTGGGAAGATTTGTTCCCCGTTGTCGCTCGGGGGATTAACGGATGTATCGCCGAGTTCAAAGAACCGGTTCATTCGCAGGTCCGTGTAATATTCTGCGCTGCCCTGGACGGCCACCTCAATGGGGTCGAGGGTCACGATGAGGTTCGCTGCCAAGGTCAGGGGCGGTTGAGTAGCCACGCTGCTCACGCTGAACGAGAAGGGTGTTGCTACACCTCGCTCGAGGAAGAGGGTGGATGGGCTGGCAAGAGGTGACATCTCCCAATCCAAACTGGGCTGGGTGAGGCCACCTTGGAGAAGTGTGTAAGTGATGTTCACATCAACGTCTTTGTTGCCAGTATTGGTGATTATAACGTCCCATGTTCGACCGATGCCTCGATGGAAATCCATCGTTGAAGGCCAGTTTTCAACCTCGACCAAAAAGAGCGGAGCGACGATGAGGCGGAAGGTGTGCGTCTCAATGACCTCCTGGGTGGTGGCATTCAACACCCGCATCGTTACGGGATACACCGCCCCGTTGACCATGCTGTCGTCATCTCCCAACGCAGGAACATCAACGTCAAAGGAGCCGGTGTAGGTTTCACCAACGTCGAGTTCCAAAGGAAGTGATGCCGGAGTGACGGTCCAATTCTCGGCCACTGAGGTCTCAAGGACAACGTCTTCAACGAGGTTGCCGTTGTTGATGAGGGAGAAATCAACGGTTTGCACCTCACCGGGAACAACACCGATCTCTTCGGTGGTACTCAACACCATACCGTGTTGCTCGCTGATGTTTCCGAGAATATCAGCAGAGAGGTTGAGTCCAGATTGTGCATTCGAGACCCAAACGGTGGCGAAGTAGTTCGCAGCTGCCAGAGCGTCGCTTGATGGCGTAAGCCGTACTCGAACGGTGGATTCGTATCCCGCTCCAATTTGGACCACCGTTGGCGTCTCGAGAACAAAGTCAACTTCTCCAGCGCTGCTGGTGTCGAGGTAAACTCCAAACGTCGCTGGCGTGTTTCCTTCATTTTTGATGACAACACTGGTCGTGACCGATTCGCCGATGGAAAGGTTGACCGTTTGGCTGGTCGGAGTGAGCGAGGCATGAACATTTTCACCAACTCGCACGGGGACCTGGAACGTCGTGATGTAGACATTGGAATCCATTTCAAAGACATCAATGCCGATGTATTCGATGCTGTTGGCAGGTGCGTCGGGGTCGGTAGTCAACACCAGAGGGAAGGTGGTGATGTGCGTCGTGTTGTTGAGGACGTCGCCGTAGTTGGAGACGTCGGCTGGAAGGTCCGTGACGGTCGTAGAAGGCATGATGCTGCTCGCTGAAAAGGAGACCTCCCAGCCCGAAGGGATTTGGTCGTTCAGCACGAGCCGATACGAGGTCATGTTGTTGCCCGTGTTGGCCAGTTCGATGGGGA
>DUIU01000199.1:0-2239 GCA_013330155.1 Candidatus Poseidonia sp.
TCGGTCGGGACGACCAAGGAGGCTTCACGTTTCTCTGGCGTCACCGTGTACGTAATGGCGTCGACGACCTGCCCCTCTTCGGTCACAACTCGAACAGGAACGCGCTGGTAATGCCGAGGATGGCCTTCCTTTTTGTCCATCAGTTCCCATCCGTTATCGGACAAAGCGAAAAGCGCGCCGGGCACCACCGTGCCCTTTCCATCCTTCACAACGTCCGCAGCTCCGCCCTTCCGGCCAGTGGAACGATAGTGGAACCTCATTGAGTGGTCGAGCAACCAGGCTGAACCGATGCACTTCATGGAGGCTGGATCGGCCCCTCGCCCGGCGCACCATGCCTCCCAATCCTCAGCATTCAAATTGGAACCATAGCCAAAATAGAACGGTTCATCGCCCATGGAGGGCAATAGCGCCGAGGGTATATCAACGCAAAGACGGTCCTGAAAGGGTGGACTGCATATGGAACGAAAACGGACGGTTATAAGCCGGATGAATGTGCGAAAATCATGCGAAATCCTTTCATGATGTTGACCGATTGGAGCGTTGACCGTCCAAAGCAAGCCTTCACGGTCGTCATTCTCACCATGTTGATGCTTTCGGCAGGAGCGATGCATCTGAACTTTGACAACAGCGAGGACGGATTCTTCCCCGACGACCCGAGCGTGGATTTGCTCAATGAGATTGAAGAAGAGTACAGAGCCAACATCGATTTCATCCGTGTCCTTGACGAAATCCAAGCCGAAGACCTGTTGGAAGCCGAAACATGGCACCAGCTTGCCGTTATCGAAGCCACGATGCTCAATGACAGCAACTTTGCCCCCTATCACTATCCTCTGTTTGGAACACAGGCCAACAACGGCCCTGCAGGGCAAGCCATGCAGTGGATGTCCCTCCAAGACAATGTGACCGCATCATCATGGTTGAACGCCGTTCAAACCGCCACGGTTGAGGTCTTGATGGCCAACGATGATGCCAACCTATCAGCAGCCCTTTCCAACCTCACCCAAGCCGCTTCATCCATTCCAACGATTGAACCGGTCACGCCCGAGCGGCTGCTCAACTGGGACGCAGGTGAGCCGGCAGCATGGCTCGCACGACTGGATACGGGCGACAACCTCGGCGGGGATTTGGACCAGTTGATGGGGCAAATGGCAAGCATGACGGTCAACCGAACACCGGCACAAACGGGACAAATTCTTGCTATCACTGGGCCAATCCAAGGACAACTTGGCCCGTTGATGGGGCTGCAATCCGTCAATTTCCGAGAAGCCATCCTCTCCTGCCTACCAAGCGAAGATGCCGCCCAACCATGGTTGTCCGATGGGCCCGTCATGGTAACCTTGGTGGTCTCAAGCGAACCGCTGGATTACGGCTATGAAATCCTCGGAGACGTTCAGGCCGACCTGACGGCGTGGGCAGAGTCCATGGAAAGCGATGTTGTCCAAGCCACCAACGACAGCGAAGTTCGTACCTTTTCCTTCGCCCAATTTGCGGAGAACTCCAACGCAACCATCGGCAAAGAGATCGGTATGCTGACGAGTGCCGCCATGTTGTTGCTTGGTGTCATTCTCTGGTTTAATTTCCGGAGCGTCCGAGAAACGGCTTACGTGCTGATGTTGACGGTTTTGGCCATCGCAGGAACCTATGGTTTGTCAGGCTGGTTGCAATTCGCCGGCGTCGACATGACGTTCAACGCCGCCATGAACTCAATCCCTGTTCTGTTGTTGGCCATCGGCGTGGACTATGGTTTACACGTCGTTCTTCGTATTCGCGAAGAACTCAAGGAAGAAGAAACTCGAAACCCTTCCGGCCGAGTGACACTTCGGGACTTCGACAAAGAGTCGCGGCGGCGTGCCATCCGACAGGGCACCGTCCTCACCTCCATTGCGTTGATGATCGCCATCACGACCGACATCGTTGGTTTCCTTTCCTTCAGGCTGTCGTCATTGGCTTTCTTGCAGGTCTTTGGCACCGTCATCGCCATCGGGTTATTCCTCATCTATGTGCTCAGCATCTCTGCCCTTCCGGCCTTGATGCTCCTCCTGCCCACCAAAAAACTCCCACTGGAGCGGGCGAGCAAGGTGACGATCGGTCCCTTGAGTCAGAACCTTGCCAAGCTATCCCAACAACCGGTCAAAGTTGGGATCATCGCTCTCATTCTTCTTGCGCCCATGGTGGCTGGATTCCAACAATTGGAAGTCGCGTTTGAACAACGCGACCAACTTGACGACTCGATTCCGGT
>DUIU01000199.1:2626-2824 GCA_013330155.1 Candidatus Poseidonia sp.
TACGTGGTCATTGATGGAGATGTCATCAGTGAAAATGGACGGACAGCGTGGACATCGGCCTCCCAAGCCATGCTGGAGAGAGATGATGTCAACGGCGTGCCAAACGGTATTTGGGATGTGTTTGGTCAAGCACGGCTCCAAGATCCGGTTCTGGACGGGTTCATGCAGGCTATCGAAGCCGGTGATGCAAGTGGGTAC
>DUIU01000208.1:0-306 GCA_013330155.1 Candidatus Poseidonia sp.
CAACCCCTCCGACTGCATTGGTTTGGGGTGTTCATTCAACGTAAAAGAAACAACCCCTTGACCAACCATCCTGCGAGAAGGTGAAGAACCACTTTCTCCACGCACAAACATGGAGGGCGATACCAGTGGGTCAAGGCGGCTAAGTTCCGTGCTGGTCATTTTGCTTGTTTTGCCCCTGTTTTCCAGCGTGCAAGCCGAAGGAGGTGCGGCCTTGATCGAAGAGGAATCGTTTGGAGTCGTGGATTACGCCACATTGGAGTCGGCCAACCTTTCCACCACGCTCGAGGTCCACGAATTGACGGGTCT
>DUIU01000208.1:630-3799 GCA_013330155.1 Candidatus Poseidonia sp.
AACATCACGTTGTTGTTGAAAGTTGAATCCCTCGAAGGGGTTCTGCTTTCCAATCAAACACAGAGTGTTTCGGAACTTGGTGCCTTTGAAGAGCGGAATCTTTCGGCCACATTCACTGGCCTTCCTTATGGATACAGCAAAGTAACGGCGGAACTGATTGGTGAAGTTGGCATGAACACGAGTTCCCATCTTAGTTCCATCACACGAACGGTACAACGCCTTCGGCCGTTGTCCATTTCCTTGGGCGGTGTTGGAAGCGTTGTCGCTGAACCGCTGAATCAAGACGGGTCCTCGACAACCAACCTTTCACTTCATGATGGAGATCACTTGCAGGTTGAGTTCCCTCTCATCAACAACGGAGATATCAATTGGACTGGGGGCGCGGTCGTTGACCTTCACAATAACGGGCTGCATGAGCAGGTTCTTGCAGAGAACGTGAACGTTGGAGCCTCATCCTCTCACGTGGTGGTGGTTGAACCAACTCTTCAACTCACGGAGGGTGTGGTCGATTGGTGGATCAATCTCACCGGTGATTTGGGAGAGGAACCAGGAACGCATGCGCTCAATGGCTCTTGGGCCGTCGGCCCTCCACCTTTGCCTGTGCTTGAAGCGGTCCTTACTTCGGACAGCGATGCGGTTGAAGCGGGTGAAATTCTGACGTTCCAGCTTCAGGTGTGGAACAATGGAACGGTCCCCTTCAATGGTGGTCTTTCATGCTTCGAGGGCGGAATCGTAGCCCTGAACGTTAGCGATGCCTCCATTTCGCCGGGAACATCCTCCAATTGGACGTTTGAACGGTCTGCCAAACCGATGATGATGGAATGCGAAACGCTGGACGGTCGTGTTGCCCCCGAGTCCAACTTCCCCGTTGTTTTGGACATCTCGATGCCATCGGCGGTTTTTGAATCGGCAGGTTCCACAACGCCAACGCTTTCCGGGGGACCATGGCACAAAGGCGATACGGTTGCTGCTAATCTTCTCCTGCGCAACACGGGGGCCCTTGATGGGCGGGTCCGACTTGTGCTCTCAATGGACTCCACTGTTTCACAAGGGGCATGGGTGGAATTGAGCGAAGGTTCTGCGGGGGAGGTCGCTTCAAGCATGCAACTTCTCAACGATGGATTGCAAACCCTCTCGTGGTCTCTTGAGAGCGACAATGGATTGGTGGTGGGGGCCGATGAAGGTGCATTGAACCTCGCCATTCGTACCCAACAGTCCATCGGACTTTCCATCACGGATGTCAATTCGTCCACAAACGATGGCGTTCAGTTTGCGGTTGAACTCACGTTAGACGAAGGGAACGAGCGAACCGTTCGCCTTCAGGTCGGCTATGAAACCGGTGATTCAACCGTGTTCCTTCAAGAGAATGACCTCCTTCTTCAACAAGGGATGCAGCAATTCTCTTTCTCTTTTGGCGATGTTGATGCCGACAGCCTTGTCGTTCAAATCTCTCCTGTGGGTTGGTTAATTGGGCCAGGTCCACTCGCTACCAGTACGTCCATTCCCGACGACCCCACGGTTTTTTGGGTTGAATTTTCCACCACCACTGACCCCATTCGACCTGTCCAGGGCGACGAGACAGAGGTCCAAATCACCGTTCGTCAATCCGGGCCTTTCCTCAATTCACGAGGCGATGTATGGATCGTTGATTCATACGGTTCAAGTTTGGCCAAGGTGAATTCTCCTGCTTGGGGAGGGCAATCCGAAGTCACCTTCGCCACGGAAATTGTTTGGCCCAAAGGCAGCAACGTCGCTTTGCAGGCACTTTGGCATGTGAATGGCGATGTGGTCAGCGATGAGACCAGTTATGTCTCAGGCGAACGCGTGGTTGAATCCTCCAACGAATGGCCACTGGCAGCCATCGCTTGGGGATTGATGCTCGGGGGTGCGATCTCTTTGGTGCTTCGTCTTCGGGCACGAAAAGAAATTGAACCAGGGGTGGAAAAGGAGGCCAAGCCATCCAAATCAAACACGAGACCTTCTCCTTCGAGCGACGAAAAACGAGAGGTTTCTTGCCCCGAGTGCGAACGACGCCTTCGTGTTCCCGTCACGTATTCTGGGAAGATTGGATGCCCCGATTGCAGCTTCAAATTTTCCGTTGAAGCCACCGTCATCCCCTCAACTCCGTTGGTCAACGAAGATGACGATGATGTTGAACTCCACGAACCCGTTGAAGACATAACTCCGAAGAAAATAGAAGTTGGTTGTCCTGAATGTGATCAAACACTGAGGATTCCAAGTTCATACGAGGGTTCTGTACGGTGTCCAGCCTGTACCCAAGTCTTCAAATCCCATGAAGGCATCCGTAAAGCGTAGGGTGAGGGAATGGTTGGACACTTCCAAGAGTTTGAAGATGAGTACCTCGAAATGATGTATGAATTTCATGAAAGTGACGCAGGCGGAGTTGTCCGCACGGGTGACCTCGCCTCAAAATTAGGTGTCAGCCCAGCTTCTGCTACCGAAATGGTTCAGCGGCTTGCTACCCGTGGATACCTCGAATACATTCCTTACAAAGGTGCTCGATTGACCGCTCAAGGATTGGTCCATGGTCAGAAAATGAAACGTCGCCATCGGCTGGCAGAAGTGCTGCTAGAAATCCTTCCCTACGATGGTAACCCTCACGAAACAGCGTGCCGATTGGAGCATGCCATTGACGATGACATGGAGGTCGCTCTTTCCCGATTGATCACCTCCGAGACGCTGGACCCAAGCGGGCGAGAAATTCCTCAACCTACAGAAGACATTGCGGCACGGTTGTCTTCATCGAACCAAACCTGTTCACTTGAAGCACTGGCCGACGGTGCTGCTGGTCGATTGACGATGCTCCTCCTCCCAGCTGCTGAAGCAGTGGCCATGAATGAAAAGGGATTTGTGGTTGGTGCGAACATCGCTAGAGAAAGCGAATCATATGTCTTGGAAAACGGTGCTGTCGCCCAACTCTCGGCTGATGCTAAGAGGTCAATTTTTGTTGAAATTGAAGCAAAATCGGTGTGAACACTTTAGAACAAACCTCCTCATCCTCAACCATGGCTGAAGTTGACCCTCCAGTGATTGATGAGGCGGATGAGGTTACTTCCGCAAAACCCGAAGGGTTTGGGTTCCAACTCTCTGAGTCAATCATCCATGCGATTGACCGGCAAATTGTCAGTTCGGGATTGCGCCTCATCAT
>DUIU01000205.1:0-192 GCA_013330155.1 Candidatus Poseidonia sp.
GAATGGGAAAACGGCCTTTGTGTTCGGTGTTGCCAGTGAAGACTCGATTGCTTGGGCGATTTGCAAGCAATTGGCGGCTGCCGGTGTGACCTTGTATTTGGGGTACCAGAAGCGATTTATGAGCCGCGTCTTCAAACTGAAAGATGAGCTCCCCGCCATCGGAGGATTCTACCCTCTGGATGTTGCTTCGGA
>DUIU01000205.1:513-2803 GCA_013330155.1 Candidatus Poseidonia sp.
GCTACGACGCAGGAATTCTTCACGGCCTTTGCCGCTGAACATCCCGGGAAAAAGGCCGACATCCTCGTTCATGCCATTGGCTTCGCTCCCCGGTCATGTTTTGATCGCCCCATTCTCTTTGTCGAAGACGAAGATATCAACACGGCGATGACCATCTCTGCGAATTCACTTCAGCGTTGCTTGAAGCACGCCCTCCCTTACCTCAACGAGGGCTCGTCCACCATCACGCTCACCTACGCTGCCTCCAACCGTTTTGTACCAAATTACGGCATCATGTCCATGGCCAAGGCAGCGTTGGAATGTTGGACTCGGGAACTTGCTTGCCACCTCGGCCCAGAGGGTCATCGCGTGAACGCCATTTCATCCGGCCCCATTCGTACGATTGCGGCGGGTGGTATTCCGGGGTTCGACCGAATTCTTGACCATGTTGAGGCCAACGCACCCTTGCGAAGAAACGTGAGCCAGGATGATGTTGCTGGAACAACCCTGTGGCTAGCCAGCCCACTCGCCGCTGGCGTAACGGGACAGTGCATCTACGTTGATGCTGGCTATTCAATCACCATGGTGCCGGAGAGCATCATGAACTGAGGTGAGATCATGACCTTGACCACGGAAGACGGCAAACCTTGCGAAGGAATTGACCAGGGGCCCTTTGAGCCCATTGCGGTCATAGGTCTCGGAGCTATGATGCCGGATGCAACCGATATCGATGCCTTTTGGCAAAATGTGCTTGATGCGAAAGTCAGCATACGGCCTCTTCCAGATGGCCGCTGGCCGGGACCGCTCAATCATTTTTGGAAGGAAGGCGGCCCTGGCAAGCATACAGAAGGGTATTCCTACGCTAAAATTGGAGCGCTTGTCTCCGATGCAGAATTTGATTGGCGCCGGTGGCGACAACCTCCCGGGACCCTTCCTCAAATTGACCCATGCCAATTGTGGGCGGTGTCGGTTTCGGCTGACGCCATCGAACATGCCGGGTATGACGGCGATGCCAAGGACATCGACCGGACAAGGACTGGCGTGGTTTTTGCCAATGCCTTAGGTGGTGAAAATCGAAACCTGTCCAACCTTCGAGTGTGGTCCAACCACACGGCTACACTCGCCAAAGAACACGGGATGCCCTCCACAAATGAACCGGCATTTACAGAGGCGATGCTTGAGGGCACACCTCGCATTGACGAGGATACCATGCCCGGGGAACTGGCGAACGTCGTTTCAGGGCGAGTTGCCAACCTCCTCGATTTGCAGGGGCCCAACCATGCCATGGATGCCGCTTGCGCCTCGTCGATGGCGGCGGTCTTGGATGCATGCCGCTTGCTGCAAACGCGACAGGTTGACGTGATGCTGGCTGGAGCGACTGACCGGACCATGGATCCAGCCACTTTCGCAAAATTTTCAGCGATTGGAGCGCTCTCTCCGACCCATTCATCTCCCTTTGACGCTCGAGCAAACGGTTTCGTTATGGGTGAAGGTGCCGGCGTGTTGGTGCTCAAGCGATTGAGTGATGCCATTCAGGATGGAGATGAAATCTACAGCGTAATACGTGGAATTGGAGGCTCATCCGATGGCCGGGGCAAAGGCATCACGGCTCCAAGTCAGCGCGGCCAAATCCAAGCCATCGCCCGTGCCTACAGCCAGGCGGGTTACCCGGCCTCATCCGTTGAATTGGTTGAGGCGCACGGCACATCAACCAAGGTTGGTGACGCCACGGAATTGTCCACGCTGTCTCGTCTGTGGACCGGAATCGAAGGGGCCGGCAACGTAGCCGTTGGTTCAATCAAATCGCAGATTGGACACCTCAAAGCAGCCGCTGGCATCGCTGGCATCATGAAATCGGTCATGGCCTTGCACCATCGAACCATTCCCCCAAGTGCCAATTTTGAAACCCCCAATCCAACCGTTGATTGGTCGAACATCCCGTTCTTTGTCCCCACTTCTCCTTTGGAATGGCCTCGTCCATCTCAGCACCCGCGTCGAGCGGGCGTGTCGGCCTTCGGCTTTGGCGGTACCAATTTCCACATCGCTCTCGAGGGCTATGAGCCTGATTTCCATGCACCACTTGCAGCCGATTGGGACCAGCGTTGGGCGGCTTACAGCGGCCAAGGTGCTCCATCGGCCCCCTCCATCTTTGATGGCTCACTTCCCGCAACCATGACTCATGATGCCCTCAAGGCCGTTGAGGGAGGCGTCTTGCTCCTTTCCGCCCAATCCCTAAACGGACTGCAAGAGGCGTTGGCCAATGTTTCATTCAGTGGCCCCCTGTTCGACGACGACCCGAAAGGCCGTCGCC
>DUIU01000093.1 GCA_013330155.1 Candidatus Poseidonia sp.
TGAAGGCATCTTTTTCTCAGGTTCATTCTGTGCCATCTTTTGGTTGAAGAAGCGAGGACTCATGCCGGGATTGACCTTCTCAAACGAACTCATCTCTCGGGATGAGGGCCTCCATTGCGACTTTGCTTGTCTTCTTCACAACAAGTTGTTGCGAGGTGCGGGTGAAAACGTGATTCGCCGCATCATCGCTGAAGCCGTGGACATTGAGATTGAGTTTGTCACCAAGGCTCTTCCTGTCAACCTCATTGGTATGAACGCTGATTTGATGTCGCAGTACATTCAGTTCGTCGCCGACCGTCTTCTTGTTCAGTTGGAATGTTCCAAGATTTACAACGTTGGCAACCCGTTCCCGTGGATGGAGATGATCTCCATGCAAGGCAAGACCAATTTCTTCGAGAAGCGTGTGGCGGAATATCAAAAAGCCGGTGTCATGGACAGTGCTTCCCTTGGAAGTGTCCAACAGCGATTTTCTGTGGACGAAGACTTTTGAACCGTACGCGAACAAAGAAAGATATCACGCACTCATATGAACATCAGAGGAGGAATCAATTATGGCTATGCAAGTTGTTAATCGGAAAGGCGAGCGAGAAGATGTACGGTTTGATGCCATTCATGAGAAATTGGTTCAATTGGCCAAAGGCCTTGACCCGACCTGGGTTGACCCGGGCCATGTTACCAAGTTGACGATTGAAGGCCTCTACGATGGCGTTACGACGCGTGAACTGGATCAGCTTGCTGCCGAGACCTCAGCTTCTTTGGCTTCTCACCATCCGGACTACAGCCGTCTGGCTGCACGCATCTGTGTTGACGACCTTCACCGCTCCACCAAGGACCTCTTCACCGATGTCATCACCGACCTTCGCGACTACATTGACCCCGAGTCAAGGAAGCACGCACCTCTCATCTCCGAAGAAGTCTACGATGTCATCATGGCCAACGCCGATGTGCTCAACAATCACATCGATTACAGCCGTGACCACAACTATGACTACTTTGGATTCAAGACGCTTGAGCGCTCCTACCTGCTCAAGCTTGATGGTGAGGTCGCTGAGCGTCCACAGCACATGTTGATGCGCGTCGCCGTGGGCATTCATCACGCCAACATCGAGAAAGCCCTTCGCACCTATGACCTGATGAGTCAAGGCTACTTCACTCACGCCACTCCCACGTTGTTCAATTCCGGTACGCCGATGCCACAGATGTCCTCGTGCTTCTTGCTCACCATGCAAGACGATTCCCTCGACGGCATTTACGACACGCTCAAGCAGTGTGCTCTCATCTCCAAATCTGCTGGAGGCATCGGTCTTTCAATTCATCATGTTCGCTCGAAGGGGTCCTACATCAAGGGAACCAACGGCACGTCCAACGGCATCGTTCCGATGTTGCGCGTGTTCAACGATACGGCGCGTTATGTTGACCAAGGCGGCGGCAAGCGCAAGGGTTCCATTGCGGTTTACCTCGAGCCTTGGCACCCGGACATTCTTCAATTCCTTGACCTGAAAAAGAACCACGGGAAGGAAGAGATGCGTGCACGCGACCTCTTCTACGCCATGTGGACGCCCGACTTGTTCATGCAGCGAGTGGAAGACAACGGCGACTGGTCGTTCTTCTGCCCCAACGAATGCCCAGGTCTTCAGGACGTCTACGGTGCTGAATTCAAGGCCATGTTCGAAGACTATGAGCGCCGAGGGATGGCACGAGAAACCGTTCCTGCTCGAGTGGTGTGGGACAAGATTGTCGAAGCCCAGATTGAAACGGGAACGCCCTACATGTTGTACAAGGACGCCGCCAACGAGAAATCCAATCAAAAGAATCTCGGAACGATTCGCTCCTCCAACCTGTGCACGGAGATCATGGAGTACACCGCTAAGGACGAAGTCGCCGTTTGTAACCTCGCCTCCATCGCTCTACCCAAGTTTGTGAACATGAGCGACGGTGCGTTTGACCACCAACTCCTCTACGATGTGACCTACCACGCTACGGGCAACCTGAACCGTGTCATTGACGTCAACTACTACCCTGTGGAAGAAGCACGAAACTCCAACATGCGCCACCGCCCAATTGGTCTTGGTGTCCAAGGATTGGCCGATGTCTTTGCTATGCTGAAGCTTCCCTTTGAGAGCCCAGCGGCTCGAAGCCTCAACAAGGACATCTTCGAGACCATCTACTTCGCTGCCTGCACGGCCTCCAAGGACGCAGCGGTCGCCGAAGGAGCTTACTCGACCTTCGAAGGTTCACCCGCCAGCGAGGGTCTGCTCCAGTTTGACCTCTGGGGCATGGATGAGCACAGCGGACGATGGGACTGGGATTCACTCAAAGCCGAAATCATGGAGAAGGGGATGCGAAACTCACTCCTCCTCGCTCCCATGCCAACCGCTTCGACCTCCCAAATTTTGGGCAACAACGAATGCTTCGAAGCCTTTACGTCCAATCTCTATGTCCGCCGAACCCTTTCAGGCGAATTCGTCGTGTTGAACAAGCACTTGGTTCGTGACCTCATCGCTGAGGACATGTGGAGCCTTGAGATGAAGGACGATATCCTGCGCCACAAAGGTTCCATCCAAGGCATTCACCGAATCCCTGAACATCTTCGAGACCTTTACAAGACGACCTGGGAAATCAAGCAAAAGCACGTTTTGGATATGGCTGCAGATCGTGGCGCATACATTGACCAAAGCCAATCCTTGAACATCCACATGGTGGACGCAAACCCTGCGAAGGTGACCTCGATGCACTTCTACGGATGGCGTCAAGGGCTCAAGACCGGCATGTACTACCTGCGAACCAAAGCCGCCGCTGATGCGATTCAGTTTACCGTCGAAGCGGCAAGCAAAGAAGACCAAACCGTTGGGGGTCTCGCAGAACGAGCCGACGATGTTGACAGCCTCGAGGCCATTGCATGCAGCTTGGACAGTCCTGACGACGACTGTCTGATGTGCGGAAGCTGAGGCTCACGGAGCGAGATTCCCCTCACAGAATCTTGAATCACCTTCCCTCGCGCCGGTGAATCTTTTTTATCCGATTGGGTTGCTGTTGGGGTGAGGTCAGACGATGGACGAGGCGACGCTGGTCCTGAACGTTATGTTGTATGTGCTGCTCCCACTTTGGGGAATAGCCGGCATGTTGGACTGGTGGTGCCATCGAAACACTGAGATTGAGAAAACCTCGGGCCTGCATGAAGCCTACGTTCATTGCCTCATGGGCGTGCAAATTGGCATACCAGTGGTCCTCTCTCTGTTGTTTGAAGTGAATGTCCTCATCATGCTGCTTTGCTTTGCAGCCCTTATTGCCCACGAACTGGTGGCTCACTACGATGTTCATTTTACCACAGGGAAGCGAGAGATCTCCATTTGGGAAGTGCATGCCCATAATTATCTGGCGACACTCCCCTTCTTCCTCTTGCTGCTGATCATCGTTCGGAAGTGGGAGGTTTTCCTCGACACGGTCACCCTCAACTGGGGTGGCGGACTTGGGATCGAATGGCGGCAGGAGCCGCTGGGTGCTTCCGGAAATTACGCGGTGGGCTACATGGCCGTCATGTCCATTTTCGTGGTGTTCCCCTACATGCAGGAATGGTGGCGCTGCTACAGGTATGAGAAACTGCATGGAAAACCAGAGGTGAGCG
>DUIU01000189.1:0-2197 GCA_013330155.1 Candidatus Poseidonia sp.
CAACGATCCTCTGTGCCTTCCAATTTACCGTCGCATGCTGGGCAGTATTCGAAAATATCACGCTCAACCTCTTCTTCACGCTCTCGGGTGAGGATGACGGCGGCCAGCAAAGTGGCAATAAGGCCGAAAGCGACCAAACCGAACAAGGTGACCGTCCCCGCCTCAGAGGAGGAGCCTGAATCGTCGTTGTTGGTGTTGGTAGCGAGGGTTGCAAATGAACGGGAGAAGGTCGAACTGATGGAAGCATCCTCTGGAATCAAACGAATGGTGGTCATCGATGCCGTGGCGGTGAACGTGCATGACAATTGGGTTCGGTCACCACGGTTCACGACGTTGACCGCCATCGTTGACATCACGGTGTTGCTGCTGTCCTGACAGGTGTAGTTCGCTTGTCCGGTTTCTTGGCTCGTCATGCTGATACTCAGCGTGTAAGCCTCTCCGTCTGCAAGCGGCATGTCGGGCACCTCGCCATCGGCATCAAGCAGTTCCAAAGAGGCGTATTCCCAATCCAATTTCAGTTTTGATTCGACCAATACCGAACCGCTTGCAAAGGAATTCTGCTTGTTGTCATCCCAACTTCCCGGTGCTGCGACCCACTGGCCCTCAAAATTGGCTGTGTGCGCACCCAAGGCTGTTGGAAGCGTGATGGTCCAGGTAAACGCCTGACCAGCATCCAGCAAGATTGGAGGAGATTGGCCCTCAAGACCGTCAAAGACGTACTGAATGTTGCCCGAGACGGCAATATCGCCGGTGTTTTCCATGGTGACTCGCCATTCAATGTCCTCACCAGACTGGACCGATGGAACGGTGGGCAGAGCGTTGGCATCGACGTATACGTCTGGAATGGGGGAAATGGTCAGCACGCCTGATGCGACATCGTTATCGGTGCGTTCTTGTTCGAAACCAACCACGTTGAATGGATTAATTTTCGCCGAGACGACATGATCGCCTTCGGGTAGTGAACTGAGGGCGGTCGAGGTGAGTTGTGCACTGAAAGGCTGCTCGATGTAGCCTACGCCCGCTAGTGAAACGGTGAATGGCTCACTGGTAACCAGGCCCCCTGCAGGGTTTGAAAGTTGCAACCAAACGGGGACATCCAAAGGTCCGGTGCCGTTGGTACGAACGAGGGTGCCCTCAATCGTCCATGGCCCTTCAAGCGCACCTTCAGTGGTGGTGATGGTCAATTCTTCTTTGAAACTCAAGTCCATGCGGGTGGCTACCACCAATTCGACATCGGTCGCTTTGTTCATCTCAGAAGCCTCTTGAACCACGTTCTCTGCATCGGGCGTGACCACGATATCGTGAACGCCGCTGGTGGGTGCAACGATGGTGGTGTTCACCCATGCCGAAGACCCAGCTGTCAGCGCAGGCGTGGTGAGGAGAACATCGCTTGAATCGGGAACTTCGAGCAGGAGTTTGGTCTCCGGTGCGTCCACGCTGCCTGAATTCAGAACCAAGGCAGAAAGTTCGACGGTGTCGCCAGCGTACACTGCAGAACTGGTGTTCAACTCAAGCGTATCGACGCGAAGATTGGCCAACCCTGCCACGTTGAACTCCTTGTTGAAACGGGCTTGAATGTCCCCCCCAGCAGAAAATTCAAACCAGACTTTGTGGGTACCTTCAGTTAAACCCGACCAGGTTGCGCTGACGGTGTAGAACGACTCGCCAGCGATGGTCACTGAGTCAAGGAGCAGCCGGTTACTCGTGGCGATGTTTTCTTTGTACACCGCCACTTCAACGTTGAAAGCATCGCTTATTTGGCTGTTGTACAGCGTGACATCAATGTCCACGGAACCTCCCATGACGGGGTTAGAAGGACTCAGCGCCATTTGGGCTGCAGAGGATTGGATGCCACCGCTTTCTTCGGCCTGCACCGCCAAAGGCAACACGCTGAACAAAAGAAGGCCGAGGATGAACACCGCCTTGGCTTTACGCTCCATACTTTGCCTTGGTCATTCAAAGCACTTGAACCCATCTCCAAAATACCGGCCAAAACGGCCATGCAACTGCCTTTCTTGTACGGCGAAAGAACGCTGGTGAGGGAACACTCAATTCCTCCGTTCTCAAAGGGGAGAGTTGAAGGCTCACCGAAGGTGTGGGAGAGCCATGGGACGAAGCAGTGCGGCCGTTTGGTTGGTCACTCTCTTGCTTTGCTCCCTCTTGCCAGTGGCCACCCACCCACAACACGTTGAGCCAA
>DUIU01000189.1:2526-6246 GCA_013330155.1 Candidatus Poseidonia sp.
GTTGTTGAGGCGAGCAGCCCCTCAAACTTGGCCATCGGTTTCTCAAATGGACCGGCCCAAAACGACGAGATCAAAGGCACCTATGCTTTGACGTTCAGCGTTGCAGGAACGGGCACGTTGGCCTCCCTACTCATTGAAATCACGACCGATGAAACCACGTGGACCACCGTGGTAAACTTGACCACCACCCCGTGGATGTTCCCGTTTGATACCACGGGTTTGACCAACGACACCTACAAACTTCGAGTCTCCGGTTGGGACAGCGACACCGAGAGTTTCTCTCAGGCGACCAGTGGCTGGTTTGACATCGTGAATCAGGTGCCCGCCATCACGACCTTTACCGTCCTTAATCCGGATGCTGGCAGCGGAGCCAGCCTTTCGGACCGAGCATGGTTCAACATTGGTTCTCAAGATGCCCTTTCGTTCCGTTGGGGCGCCAGTGATGATGACCTCAAACAAGCCACCCTCACCAACGTACCCGGACCGGGCTCCCCTGCGACCGATGGCCCAACCTCGCTGAGTTATGGATGGGATTGGGCCAGCAGCAACATGCAGGAAGGCACGTGGTCACCCCGACTAACCGTTTTCGACCACTCAGGACTGTCGAACACGTCCACCGTGTTCATCGGCATCGACCGAACCGGGCCAACCATCGGTAGCGTAACCGTCGGAGATGGAGAGGCATGGCAGCAATCGACCACCGTTTCGGTGAGTGGTCTCCTGAGCGAATCCGATGACGGACAAGGTTCAGGGGTTGCCAGTGTCGAGTACGCCCTGAACGAAGAGGCATGGACTTCCACCACGAGCGATACCTTGTCACTCACCTTGGCTGAAGGCGTGCACACCTTGAATCTGCGAGCGACGGACCGGGTAGGCAACACCGGCGCCGCTACCGCCGTGGCCCTCCGTGTTGACCAAACCGCTCCCATCGGCCTTTCATGGACCGTTGACGAATTGACCACCAGCCGAATTGGGCCCGCCAACATCACCTTCAATGCAGAGGATGCCGATTCGGGCATTGACAATTCAGCGTCCTACATCCAATACGGATTTGATTCCAACGGAGTGGGTGAGACGCCCGACCTTTCCGGACGTTGGTTGACCATGGGCGTGAATGGCCTTTCCGGCCAAGTTGGCCTGGCCAGCTGGGCCACAAAATCACGTCAACACCTCATGTTGAGGGCCGTGTTGGTTGACGAGGCTGGAAATTCCTTTACCACTCAATCGTCCTCCTATCAAATTCTACCCGGGCTTGACCTGCTCTGGAACGTGAGTCAAACCAACCTTGACCGCAACGTGGTGAGGCCCGGTGAACAAACCGGTAACATCACCATCACGAGTGTTTTGGAATCAAATGAGGACTACGGTGGAAGCGTCATCGTCCGCCTTGAAACTGCACCGGCCGACCGTTCATCAACCGTTGATTGGACCGTGATGGAGACCCGAAACCTTCCAGCCGGCACCCTCTCAAACAGCAGCGAGACCATTGTTTGGCAGTACACCGTCCCCCGTTCGGGACAATTTGACCTTCGCCTTGTGATCGATTTCGCCAATGTTATCGACGAGTACGATGAGGGCAACAACAACAACTACCTCATGGTAACCGGTGCTTCCCTCGATGCGCCCGGCCTTGTCCCCTCCTTTGCACCGTCCTTACTCCTCATCGTGCTGGTCGGGTTTGCCCTTGCCCTTCTCCAGCAGAGGACAAGGGATTGAAAAGCATCGGGCTTCACGCCCGACCATGCGCCAGTCGCTTCCACGTGTGCCAAAAGACCGCATCGCGGTCATCATCGGTGCGAAAGGGGCGACCAGCAAAGCGATTCACAAGGCTGCGGGTTGCAAGAAATTCATCATTGATTCCGAATCGGGTGATATTGATGTCGAATGGGGCGAACCCGGCACCTACGACCCGGTGAAAGCGATGAAGCTCCCCGATGTGGTGAAAGCCATTGGTCGTGGCATGGCCCCCGATGCCGCCGTTCGTCTGCTGGATGATGACCACTTCTTCGAACTTGTTGACCTTCGGGAATACGTAGGAAAGCGGTCAAATCAACAACGCCGTATTCGGGCTCGAATCATTGGCCGTCAAGGAAAGATACGCAAACTCATTGAGCAACTCACGGACACCCAAATCAGCATTTACAACTCAACCGTGGTCTTGGTGGGAGAGGAAAGCGGGTTGTTTGCCGCACGCCAAGCCATCGAGATGTTGGCAGGAGGCTCGGAGCACGGAACCGTCATCGGGTTTTTGGAGCGCGACCGAAAGCGTGCCCGCCTTGAATCTCGCTCACTTGATGCTCATGAGGAGCGAACCTCCAAGACGTCGCCTTCAACTGGATTCGAAGGCTTGGTCCCTGGATTGGCTGAAATTTCACAACAGCGACGAGACCGACGCATGAAAGCCTCCCAGGTTGATCCTGAAGATGATGAGGCCGTGGACGAAATGATGGAACTGGCCGATGATGAAAACATCACGTGGGAAGAAGAGTGATCATTCCAACAATTCAACCTGTTCCACATCGGAAAGGTCCATGTTCAAAACTTCGTACATCGCTCCCGCCAAATCGACGTCCAAGCCATTCTTTTGGCCCCACTCCACAAGGCGAGTCACGTCCCGTACGAGGAACTCCTGAGCCTTCGGGTGGCTGTCCACAACGGCTTGACCCACATCGATGACGCAGGCTCGACCATCATGCCAGAGAATGTTGTAAGGTGAAAAATCCCCGTGAACCAGCTTTGCTTTTTGCCATGAAATGGCCAAGAAACGGAGGAGGTCGTCATAAACCGAAGACGGGTCGTCAATAACCACGTCCCGGAGTTTCGGTGAAGGCGAGGTCGCCGTCCCAACGTAATCCATGATGAGGACGTTTTTGTGAACCCCCCTCGGGAAGGGAACATTCAGACCCCAACGAGCGAGTCGGTTCAAATTGCGGTATTCCTTCCTGACCCATACCTCAACCAAATGACGATGTTTTCGGCGTAGACCGGTGAATCGAGGGTCCCCTTCGATGTACTGAATGAGGTTCTTGAACACGGCATTTGAGGTGTGGAAGATTTTCACGGCCACCGGTTCCCCTGCAAGGTTCGTACCGTGAAACACGTGTGCTTCCTTTCCTCGGGCGACGGGGAAGTCGAGGGTATCGATGACACCGGATTTCATCATCTTGTAGAGGGCCATGAGGGTCAGTCGGTCGAAGACTTGGTCGAAGACACGACGGTCAACCCAATCGTAAGTTCCCGTGCCCATGGCCCCTTGGATTTTAGCCTCAATGCCACGAAACATCGTGTTGTAGCGTTCTTCCTTCATCCACTCATAACGGCCTTGACGGTCGTTCAAACCGCGCAGAAATTCATTTTGTTCAGCACGATGATGTTCAGCGTCCAAGCGATCTGCTTTGGAACGGTGTTGTTTTTTTCGAGGTTTCCGTCCTTTACGAGGGCGACCGGCCAATTCTTCCCAGTCGTCCTCTCCAACCATGCGGCTTCCTCATCGTCTCAACCAAACAAGGCATCGATGTCGTCATCATCGTCATCGTCGTCTTCGGGTTCATCTTCAACGACCTTCTCAACCACAGGAGGGGTTTCCTCTGTAGATTCGCCATCCGAAGGGTCCCCTTCGGCAAAGAGGTCAAGGTCATCATCGTCGTCAGCGAATAAATCATCATCGCCATCATCGGCGAACAGGTCGTCATCTTCAGCCTCAGGTTCGGCTTCGGGTTC
>DUIU01000189.1:6633-7320 GCA_013330155.1 Candidatus Poseidonia sp.
CCCATGCCGAACATGTCAACGTCGTCTGGAAGAACACCCTTCCGAGAGAGGTACATGGCTTGCGTCTTGGTGTAACGGTGCTTCACGTCAGCCTTGGAATCTTGGAAATCCCACGGCCACACGATAATGAGGTCCCCTTCTCGGACCCATTGGCGACGACGCATCTTTCCGGGAATGCGGGCCATCCGGGTTTCGCCGTCGGCACAGAGCACGGTGACGCGGCGTCCACCGAGGATTTGAGAAGCCAAAGCGAACATCTCGTTCACTTTCTTATTGGGCATTTTGACACGGATTTTACCGTCGCTGGCGTTTTCAGGATTCTCAAGACGTGCGAGTTCTTCGACGTCCACTTTTTCCTCAAATCTGCGACCCAATCAGTCTCACCTATCTGTCCGACCCGTCTACCCTTCTTGAACTCATCACCCGAAACAGGGCTTCATTCTGCGCAGGGGGATTTTGAAATCACCAGGCACCCACGAGGGCGTTCGCCGCAGCTTCACACAAAGCGATGAGGTGGCCAGCGCCAACACCGAAGAAAACCGTAGTGATCAAACAGGCGATGATGGCAAAGCGCACCGGCGAACCCTTTGGCAGAGGTCCTTCTCGGCCTTCTTCGGGTTCGTGGAAGTACATGACCAACCCCACTCGGAGGTAGTAGAACACCGAGATGGCCGAATTGATGACCAT
>DUIU01000189.1:7702-7863 GCA_013330155.1 Candidatus Poseidonia sp.
AGAAGGGCGACCTTCACGATGCCCATGATAACCAACAATTTGGAAACGAATCCAGACAGAGGCGGAACGCCGGCCAAGGACATCATGAAGATGAACATGGCCACGGCGATGAACGGGTCCCGCTTGGCTAAACCACCAAGCGATTCCAAGGTATGACCGCC
>DUIU01000189.1:8273-8473 GCA_013330155.1 Candidatus Poseidonia sp.
ACCAAAGCGGCATCGTTGCTCATGTCGATGTGCCCCTCTTCCCAATTCAAGGCGCCAATGGCGGTGATGGCAGCCAGCATGTATCCGGCGTGGGCGACGGACGAGTAAGCCAGCATTCGCTTTGGATTGGTCGAACCGAGCGCAGCGAGGTTGCCCCACGTCATCGTGATGACCGACAAAACACCGAGGGCGACCAACCA
>DUIU01000189.1:8871-9441 GCA_013330155.1 Candidatus Poseidonia sp.
AACACCGGCAACTGGGGCCGTTGCACCTGCATAGGCGTCCGGAGCAGCAAAGTGGAACGGTGCGGCACTGACCTTGAACCCGAAGCCAACGAGCAACATGCCCAAGGCGATGAGTGGAAGTGGTTCCATTCCATTGGCAGCAAAGGCAGCGGACAGCTCAGTAAACTGGAGAGAGCCCGACCAGAGGTAGAGCAGCGACAGTCCGTAAAGACCAACGCCGGAAGCAACCGAGCCGACGATGAAGTACTTCATGCCGGCCTCTGTACCTTCTTTGCTCTCTTTCATGAAGGAGACCAACACGTAAGTCGAGAACGAAGCCAACTCAAGGCCGATGAACAGCATGAACAGGTCTTGGGCCAAGGCAACGACGGCCATGCCGAGTCCAGTGGTGATCAAGAGGACATAGAAGTCGACTTGGCGGCGGTTATTGTAGAGGCCGTTGAGGCTACGGTCGGAGCGACCGGTCGCTGGTAGACGGTTCACTGAAGCAGCGCTGGCAAGGGCTAGAGCACCAAAGAAAATCAGCTCAAACATGCGACTAAACTCGTCGATTTGCAGCATAACCGTGCC
>DUIU01000189.1:9822-10603 GCA_013330155.1 Candidatus Poseidonia sp.
GTTGCAAACAATCCTGGAAGGCGTGGGTCGCTGTCGAGCTTACCACGCTTTCCACCGAAGAACCAGGGAACGCGGATTTGCGTCAGTGGTATGCGGAACTTGGCGTTGCCCATGTTGGGGACAATCATGAGGGTGAACAGACCGATGACCAACACGAATTCGGGGGCAAGGGCGAGCACAAAGCCCTCTCCAAAGGGTTCAATTTGCTCCATATCAGGCACCTCCAAGAATTGGGATTAAGAGCGTTTCAAAGAACGCCACGGTCCATCCGTTCATCATGTCCAGCGCAATCCACGGCATGATACCGAAGAGAATGGTGAACGCCGCAAGAATGAGCATAGCGACTTTCTCAGCGTCTCCAATGTCCGGAACCCGCTGCCCCTTGAGGCTCTCAGGAGGTTGCGTTTCATCGCCACCTTCGAAGATGGTGCGTTGCATCGACCACAGGTAATATGCTGCGGTGAGGGCCAGCACAAGGGCAGGGCCAACCATCCACAACACGCTCCATCCTTCGGCTGAAAGGAAGTGCCACAAGGCGAGGAACATCATCAGCTCAGCCACGAACCCAGCCAGAAGCGGCAGACCGAGGGAAGCCATCCATGCAAACATCATCGATGTGGCCAACCAAGGCGAATGCTTGGCCATGCCTCGCATGGAACCGATTTCCATGCTGTGGTAGTGGTGCTTGAAGGCGCCACAAACAGCGAAGAGCATCGGGCTGATGATGCCGTGAGCGAACATCATGAAGAGGGCTGCAGCCCATCCAAGCGGTTGCATGGTC
>DUIU01000197.1:0-4747 GCA_013330155.1 Candidatus Poseidonia sp.
ACGACATCGCCTTGCCACCAAATGATGTCGTCAGCGCTTCCCTCGAGGGCCATTGACCACAGCTCTTCACCGGTGTTTCTGTCAAGGGAAACGACGTGCAAACCACTGGCTACGACGACTTGGGTTTCACTCAAGGCGATGGCGCTAACCCGGTCGTTGGTTTGAGCAGTCCACCGGTGTTCGCCGTCTTCGGCCCAGTGCGTCAAGCGACCATGCCATCCCCCTGCAAACACATCCTGTTCGGGCGTAAGGTGAACCATGGAAACCGGTTGGTCCAAATTTCGGACCATCCATGTCGCCCCCTTCAGGTCCATGCAACGAGGAAGCCCTCCCCCGACATAAGGAGGTCGCTCGGTAGCGTCAACTTTCCTCGCATTCTGGACCGTTCACTTCCACCGAGCAAAAAAGAAAGGCTACCGTGAACAACACGGCTTAGGGATGGTGAGCGCATGATAACACGGGAAGGTATTGAAAAGGCACAACAAGCATGGGGAGAAGGAATTGTAGCGATGGCTTCGGCACACCTCGAGGAGGGCGATTATGTTGGAATCGCTCGAAACCACGTCGAAACCCTGTACGCTTACGGAATGAGCACGGTTTTGTTCAAGCCAACCCTCGCTGCCGTGGAGCAATTTCGCCCCACCTTCGAGCAAGCACTCTCCTATTTTGTCGCCTCCAACAATGCCTGCCCTGAAGACAAAGGATTCGCTATCAAGGGATGGACAAAGGTTCGATTTGAGAACACCGACATCATCCTCGATGGGTCAACCGCTTTGGCCATGGGGAACTATTTCTTCACGCCCCCGAAGGGCGAGGAAGTCAAGGTGGAATACACGTTTGGCTACGTGCTGGATGATGCTGGCGCCTTGCGAATCAATCTCCATCACTCCTCCATGCCAGCCATTGCCGACCAATAGGCCCTCTTCCTTCACAGCATTGGAATTCGGCGGCGCGGAATAGCAAACGTGAGCACAAAGGCAAGCAAGCCGAAAATGCAGGCCGACCAGTAATGCCCTACCGTGAAAAAGGCGACCACAGAGGATGTACGAAGCAGAACAATGGAACCCGATTTCAGTGCCCAAACAGAAAACCCAGCCGCGATGAGGGAGAGGCCCATGAACGCAAAGCCAACCAAAACATACACGGCTTGAGCGCTGGAATCCATCAAAGGATGGTCTTGTTGAGAAGGGGTTCGATCCACCGTGCGAATCTCGCATGCTTCGGTGGTTCCTTCACAGGGCTCTTCTGCAAAGGTTTGCTCGGAGGGGAATTCGAAATCAATCGATGTAAATCCAATGGGTTCAATCAATGCCGGGGGAGACAAGAGAACGCGGTTGGAATAGACGTCGCGATGGTCGTTGCGATGAACGATGATGTCCACGCGAATCAACCCAGGGTCCAATTGTTCAAAGGAGAAATATCCCGATTCGTCGGTCACGTTTTCCTCGGAAACCCACATGCTCGAGGCGTCGTCCAACCATGAAAGGTAGACCGTGGCGTTCACCATGGGTTGTCCAGCCTCATCCACCACCGTTCCGGTGAATGTCGCCGTATCGTCTGGAGCCGTCAACGCCAATCGGTAAACAAATTCATCCGGTCGCACCAAACCATCGTTGGGAGAAGCATAATCCAAACCGTTGAGAAAACCCAACATGCACGTGAAGAGGAGAAACACAGCGGTCGCTTTTCCGATGGGGTGGAGATTTGGGTCTTCGATGGTGAGAACAGCCTTGGAAGAGGCAAACAGCATGGGCGTCTCATCGGTCATTTCGTCGAGGTAGGTCGCATCGTCTTCTGCGCCCTCCGACATGGTCTTGCTGAGGCGGGCGCCCTACTTGATGTCAATGCGCGAGCCCCAACGGCCACGAAGTTGAGCTAGGCACGCCTTGGTCATCCAGACGTTCATGTGAATCATTCCATTTTCCCCACGCTCATCTTCCTCCACCATACCTTGGTCATAAATGGCTGAAACAATGCGTTCGCTGGCGTCCGGATGGGCGGTGGTTGGAGGATGTATGTGGAGGATGAAGGGTGAACCAAAAAGACGCTCGCGGATGAAGTGTTGAAGTTCCTCAACCCCCTCTCCAGTCATTGAGGAAAGGGCCACTGGGGCCGGAAAGCCACGTTGAGTGACCAGGTCTGAAACCGCTGCTTGTTGAGCGGGTGTGACTTTGTCAATTTTGGTTAACACGACGTAAGGGGGTCGGTCATCGTCAAGGCCTTCAGTTTCGTGCTCTTGACGTTCGAGCACCTCTCGCCGGGTGGTTTCCAATTTTCGGGTGACCTCGGGTAATGAGTCAGAGGTGTCAACCAAAATAAGCGTTAAATCGGCATTTAGTGCTTCAGCAATAGTTGCTTTAAATGCCGCTAAGGTTGCATTTGGTATGTTATCAATAAATCCAATGGTGTCGGCCAAGAGAATTCGAGGGCTTTTCTCCATCCGCCCCACCGTGGTCTCCAACGTGGAGAACAATTGGTCCTCAACCAACACCGGTTTGCCAGATAAGTGCTGGAAAAGTGAGGACTTTCCTGCGTTGGTGTATCCAACAAACCCGACGGTCATCGCCCCACTGCGAATGCGTTGGCGGCGGTGTTCACGCTGAGCATTGGCGTGTCGCTTTTGCCGACGACGCAGGTTGGTGAGTTCTCGATTTAGATTCGCAATGACGTTTTGGAGGGCCGTGACACCGCCACCACCGTACCCTGCTCGCTCACCGGTTGTTTGTTGTTGAGCAACCTCTCTCAGAATGGTGCGGTCTGACTGAAGCTGTGCGATTCGAACCTGCGTTCTTGCTTCGACCGAAGAGGCGTGCGCCGTGAACAGGGCGAGGAGAAGACGGACTCGATCCCAAACCTCGACTCCGAGGGCTTGATTGACACCAACGAGTTGACGTGGGGTAGCATTGGTGTGGATGATGGTCAAATCAACGCCCTCCCAAGGATGCCCGGAAAGTGTGCTCCTGCGCTCGTCGGCGATGTCTTCAAGCCGGCCTTTTCCAAAGTAGGTGCGTGGGTCAACATGGCCGCTTTGCAAAACGGTTTCAACGATGGTTATGCCCATGGTTTCAGCTAAGGCTCTCAATTCAGTCGTGTCTTCCGAGCCTCGAACCAAAAGGAGCGCTTTACGGCCCTGGTGATTGGTTCTCGCTTCGCCTAGGACCACGCCTCCGCTTCCCGCCACGACGAATGGGTCATCGGAAGGCTGAGCCATGCCCATCGGGATGGTTAGTCTCATATCAGCCCACCTCAAGGCCCCATCATGACCGAACAGCACGAGATGGAGGTGCGGTGGTCCGGCGATTCTGCCCTCGGAGAGGCGATGGTTGCAGCGGCCAAGGAACAAGGGTTTGAGGCGGTGCTTCAGACCGAAGAAGCCGAGGTTGAATTGCTCGTGAAAGTCGTCGACCATGACCTTCAAGCACTTCGCGACCGGGTTGATCACCTCCTCGTGACCCTCAGTGCATTGGAAGAAGCACACAACGGGTGAGGCCATGTCCAAGACCACTGTCTTGATCGATGCACACTGTGTCATGTGTAACGGCCTAGCCCGGTTTTTGCGCAAGAGGGTGAAGTCATCCGTGGATTTTGAGGTTCATGGCATTGACTCGGAGGAAGGACAAGCCATCATCGCTTCGTTTCCCGAACGCCTTCAAGCCATGGACACCGTGTATGTCGTTCGAAATGGACGTCCCTATGTTCGCTCTGCAGGAGCCATTCGCTTGCTGCTGTGCATGCCGTGGTACTATGCCATGTGGTTCCCGTTGGCGTGGTTGGTGCCCCTGCCCGTTCGCGATGCTGCGTATTGGGTTGTTTCAAAAGTAAGGCACCGTTTTGGACGAGTCGACGGTTAGATGTCGAGGTCCAAGACGACCGGTGCGTGGTCGGAAACATCGATGCCTCCTTGCCGTACGATGGTGCAGTCAACCATGGCCTCGGCCGCAGCAGGATTGAGGAGGAAATAGTCAATGCGCCAGCCTCGGTCTTTTGCTCGAGCCTGTCCACGGTTTGACCACCAAGAGTATACCTTGGCGCCATCCCCAACCTTGTGACGGAAGGCGTCAAGCCATCCATCGGCCAACAAATCGGAGAACCAAGCTCGTTCGTGGGGCAAGAATCCGGAATTTCGAGCGTTGCCTTTCGGATTCCAAATATCGTCCTCAGTGTGGGCGATGTTGAGGTCCCCGCAAACGACGACGGGGCGGGCATCGTCCAAATAGGGCCGAATGAATTGCCGCCATTCTTCCATCCAACCTTCCTTGAACGTCTGACGTTCATCTTTGTTGGAACCGCTTGGAAGGTACGTGTTGACGCAGACAACCCCGTTGACTTCGCATACTAAGACGCGCCCTTCGCCATCATTCGGGTCAAAAACTCCGCCTTTTCCCTTGGCCACCACGGCGTGGGCTTGAGTCGAGGCAGTCGCTACACCAGAATATCCCTTCTTTTCAGCAGGGTGGAGGGTGACGTCCCAGCCCGTCGGCCAAGCCCAATCCTTGGGCAATTGTTCTTCCAAAGTTCGTGTTTCCTGAAGCATCACCACATCCGCTTTGAGGTCCTCAAAATAACCGTCGATTCCTTTTCGGATCGCCGCTCGAAGCCCGTTTACGTTCCAAGAAACAAAGCGCATGAATGACGGTCAACGGTGAAGGTGAATAAGGATTCAAGCAATGTTCTGTCCGCATTTCCGTCCTGTTTCTGCAGCTGCATCGGCCAATTCATGGTCAGAGGCGACCCATTCCCCAGCCAG
>DUIU01000197.1:5164-6689 GCA_013330155.1 Candidatus Poseidonia sp.
TGCTCAAGGAAGTGCTCAAAGCGAATGGCGCGCGCTTCTTTTGTTTCATTCTCTTGTTCCACCATAACCGCTGAAAGAAAGGCTCCTTGCAAACCTAATCGTGGTTGGATGTTGGCGAGGTCTAGCATGTACGCCCCCTCGTGGGCATCGATGATGCCGTGTTTTTCACCGAGTGGACGAGAGGTCAAGGTGGCATCCAGGGTACTGGCTCGAACGGGGGAAATTCCAGAAAGGGCTTTCTCGTCTACCGAACGCAACAAGCGTTGGGCTTGCGATTTGCCACAAGCAAGAACGACGATGTCGCTGTCAAATGTTCGTCCGTCTTTCAGCGACACGCGTCCATTTTCAACGGTGTCGACTTGGCAGTGAGCTTCGATGAGCACGCCCACTTCATCCAGTGCAGCGGCCATTCTTCCAACGACTCCCGCCCATCCTTCACCAATCACCGCCAATCGACCTTTTTGCAGCGCCGTGTACCGGCCATCAAACCGTTGAACACCTGAGCCTGCGACAAGAGCGGCCCCCCGGGCGGCTGGGGATGAAGGGTCAGCTTGCTTGAGTGCGCGTCGAAGTTGAGCAGCGAGGCGGATGTTGTTTCTCGGTCGGAGCGGCCCAACACCGACCACGTGAAGGTGGTCAAGTCGAGGGTTGGAAAGGACCATCCGTAAACGGCTAATCTTCCGAACCACCTTCATCAACGGTCCTCGTTGATGGAGCAAGTGCAGCCCATAACCAAACGGAGCACCATCCACGGTTTGGGACGTCGCCCGCCCCCCGATGCGGTCAGTCCGGTCAAGGACCACCACGTGATGGCCAGCAGTCACCGCATACAAAGCGGTGGTCAGGCCTGCGATGCCCGCGCCAACCACCGTAACACGAACCATGACACTCGCATGGGGTGCGCATCAAAAGGTCGTTGGAAGGGGTGCTTTGAAGAGGTAGCCCACACTCCAATCATCATGGCCGATGCACCGCTCTTGCCTCACGACCGTGGGCATGAATTGTGGACCATGGAAGAAGGTGCGAGCCGAAAACTCACAGCCAGCATTGACCGATGGGTTGGAGCCATGGTTGGTGATGATGGAATTGACATGCCCCTCTCGGGCGGTGGACCATCCGTTGAAGCCACAGTATTTGCTCGCCAAGACGGTTTGGTCGTCGGGTGTGCGGTCGTTGATTACCTGCTGCAGATTTGGGCACCATCGGTTCGCGTTTCATGGTTTGCAGGAGACGGGAAGCGCGTGTCATCTGGCGATGAAATCGCCATGTTCTCAGGGACAAGCGAAGATGTGCTGGCCGTCGAACGTCTTGCACTCAACGTACTGGGTCAACTCTCCGGCATTGCGACTGAGACAAAACGCTGGTCGTCCATCGCTCCAAAACAAATTGCTTGCACGCGTAAAACCATTTGGGGGCTCCTCGATAAGTGGGCAGTTCACATGGGTGGAGGATTGACGCACCGACTTTCAAAAGACGATGCGGTGATGATCAAGGAGAACGATTTGGCCAGCATGCATGACCACCT
>DUIU01000102.1:0-3543 GCA_013330155.1 Candidatus Poseidonia sp.
ACCCATCATTGTCGTCATCGGTGTCAGCACGATCTCCAAGCCCATCGCCATCCGTGTCGTTATGCTCGTTGGAGTCCATTGGAAAGGCATCAGCATCATCTGGATAGCCATCGTTGTCATCGTCCAAATCAGCATGATCTCCAATGCCGTCGCCGTCGCTATCGTTTTGCTCAAGTTCATCAAATGGAAACAGGTCATTCACATCATCAACGCCATCATTGTCATCATCGAGGTCTGCATTGTCGCCGAATCCATCCATGTCATAATCGGATTGTTCACTGTCGTTAAACGGGTGAGAATCAAGGCTATTGATCGTGCCGTCATTGTCATAATCAGTTCGATTTTCATAATCACCGTCAAAACTGATTTGGAATACTTCATCGCCAGAAAGCACGAAAATCTTGGATTCCGAAAAAATTGGCAATGAATCAAAAGAGCAACTGGACCCACTTTGATTGCAATCTTCTTGAGGGTGGTAAAGTTCACTCACATACCACGATTCACGGTGAAGAACGGCGTGTAGCAAAGCAGAATCCGTATCATAGGCGTGGGTGTAAAAGAGATGTACATCTCCATTGAGGCCAACCTCCAGTGTGCATAACATTCCCGTCTCAATGGACTGATTGGAACTGATCGTCGTGATCTCCCATTGGAGAGGCGCTTCGTTAGATGCAAAGGCCGATAGAGACGTTGCGTTCCTCACATGCATGAGTGATTCACTTGCTGTGTCGTAGTAACATAGGTGGAGTTCATCGTTGAATCCGAGGGCTGAGGAATGTGGGGCAAACGAGAGGCGGTCATCTGACCACAAGGGGAGAGCTATGTCGCTCTGTATGTCGATTGCCGTCCCAAGCCAAGTCTCAGTGTCTGGGTTTTTGATCATCAAAGAGAGCCCGTCATTGTCATAGTATGTCAAAAATAATCTGTCTTCATCGTTGATATTCAAGAATGTTGGAGATAATTCATTGCCGTTCCAAGGTGTTGTGGTCATGGTGGTATTTGTGGTGTTTTCTTGGTCGAAGGTCCAGTGTCTGAATGAATCAGTTATACTTGCATCATCGATTCGATGAACGTATGTCAAATGCACTTTGCCGCTTGTTTCGACGGCTAATTGAAGTGAACCGAAACTCTCTTTCCACCAAGACCGTTCCTCGGTCGAATCAGAAATGACAACTTGATTTTCCCATTCAGACCCGTTAAAATGAGCGTAATTTACGGCTTGCACCTCATAGCCTGCACCAAGAGGGTCGCTTCCATAGGTGACATACGTCTTCGAAATGTAGGCGAGATGCATCTTACCGTCTCCATCAAGCTTGATGGCATGATCATCGAGTTCCCGCTCCTCAAAGGTTGCATGACTGAAGTAATTCATTTCATGACCATCAAATACAGCGTAAAATGAACCAGCATTCGGATGGGTTGATGCACAACTCGCATACATGATTTCAGAAGCGAGGTCAATCGATTCACAATCGCTATTGGAGAGGCTAAAGACTTCAATACTCGATGCAGTGTTTTGTGGATGATTATACGAATTCAAACGAGCGTTGGTGGTTTCACTCTCAACCAAGGATGAAATTCCGACAGAAAGTGATAGCATGACAATAAGACTGCTCATGAAAACTGACTTCAGTATGCCGAACCCCATGTTGATAAATTCAGGGTTTGTTATAAAAAATAGATGACACAAATGAGAACGACAAAGTAACGGTGGTTCTGTATGCTGCGTACAACGATTCACCTTTGAGAGAATGAGGTGGCGTTCGATGGAAATGGAATCGATGAGCATCGCGGAGCCTCCAAAACAATCTCTTAAGAACCAAAAGACGGGATTTCAGCGTATGAAGAACGTTGGTGGAAAAGAACGCGCCGCTCGAGCCATGTTTGGTTCTGGCGTGGTTATTTTCGATTTTCTTGCCACGGTTCACATCGAAGTGGTGTTCCTCATTGTTGGCCTGTGGGGCGTTTTGACATCGGCTTTCGGCTATTGCCCGTTCAACGGATTGCTGAACCGAAACAGCTGCACAATCGACCTTCAGCCTGCCCAAGCCTGACGATTACTGTGTAGGACAGAGGGCTTAACCCCAGTGGCAGGGCTCCAACACCGTTTGACCACCCATGAGAGGCTGAAGAGCCACAGGAACGGCAACGCGGCCGTCCTCAAGTTGGTTCTGCTCCATGATGGCCACCAACGCCCGTGAAGTAGCCACGGCGGTTGAATTGAGCGTGTGGACAATGGGTTGGTTGGGGTGTCCAGGCTGACCGTACCGAATGCTCAGTCGGTTGGCTTGGTAGTCGGTGCAGTTGGAACAGGATACAATTTCTTTGTACTGGTTGGCGCCGGGAATCCACGCTTCGAGGTCGTATTTCTTCGCAGCCACGGTGCCCATGTCGCCCGTGCAGATGTTAACAATCTCGTAGTGAATACCGAGGCTGTCCCACAAATCCGTGCAGTTTTGGAGTAGCTCCTCGTGCAGTGCCCAAGAATCCTCAGGCTTAGCAATGATGATTTGTTCAATCTTGGTAAATTGGTGAACGCGCCAAATACCGAGGTCGCTTTGACCGTGGCTTCCGACCTCTCGGCGGAAGCACTGCGATACGCCAACCATGCGCATGGGCATCTGTTCTTCTGGAATCGTTTCGTCCATGTACATCGCCGTGAGGGGGTGCTCTGATGTGGCGATCATGTAGTACTTGTCTGGCTCAATGCCGTACATGACGGTTTCAAAATCACCGAGGTCGGTGACACCTTCGTAGGCCTCACGGTTCATCATGACCGGGGGTTGGACGAACGTGTACTCGCGCTGGCGAAGGAAGTCGACGGCGTATTGTTGGAGGGCAAATTCAAGACGAGCGAGGTCGCCTTTGAGGAAAAAGAAACGGCTACCCGTGATTTTTGCTGCTCGCTTGAGGTCAACCCAACGGTTCATTTCGATGAGTTCGTTGTGCGTGCGTGGCTCAAAGTCAAATTCGGGTTTGGTTCCATGAACGGCATGGACCGTGTTGCCTGATTCGTCTTCGCCAACGGGAACGTCCGCGTGAAGAATGTTGGGGATGGACATTCGCAGGCGGTCTCGAACGGTCATGGCTTCGTTGGTCTTTGCTTCCATTTCAGAAATCTTCTCACCGAGGTCAGCAACCTTGGCCAGAATAGCGTTCGCCGCCTCGTTATCGCCGGCTTTTTTGGCGGCACCGATGCCTCGAGCAGCCTCGTTCTTCGCACGGCGAAGTTGGTCGGTTTCATGAAGCAGGTTGCGCCATGCTTGGTCGAGTTCAATCACCTTCTCGACGTTGTCATGAGGTAAACCGCGCTTGGTGTGGTCGGCTCGAATCGCATCAGCGTGTTCTCGGAACATGTTCATGTCAAGCATAGAAATCACCACGAGATATTGAAACTAAAAATATCGACACCGAGGAAGAGCAATCCCCCAAGGAAGAACCCAAGAATGGCTCCACCGTTCAGCAAAGGCAAACCGGCTTGCGCCTTTCCGCGAGCGACGTACGTCATGAGCGCAAGGTACCCGAGCAACGCCCCGACCAGGG
>DUIU01000102.1:3823-7014 GCA_013330155.1 Candidatus Poseidonia sp.
GCAGATACCCGAGCAAAGCCCCGACCAGGGTGAACATGGCGACCTCGAAGGCAGCCTCCGCATCCAGCCATTGGATGGCGGACAACACCAGCATGCCCGGGAAGATGATGTCACCCAGTCCCATGAACATGGCTTCGCTGCCTTTCTTGCTACGCTTGGGTTTGGCAGCGGGCGTGGTGTCCCGGGGAGGAGCTGGTCGCTTGGCGCGCTCGGTCTCTTCAATCAGGGAATAATCGCTGCCTTGGGGTGCAACAAGGAGAATCGGGAGGCGCAAGCCAACCATGGTATCGGCCAATTCGAGCATGTGTTTTGATTTGTAAACGGCCCAGAAATCGTAAATGGCGGCGAGAATCATGAACAAAATGGCCAGCGCTGGCACAAAGGTTACCCCCAACATCACGCAGACGCCAGCACCGAGGAGGACACCCGTGGTGTTCACGACGTACCACTCGCTGTGGACCACGAGCAACAAGAGCAGCAGCAGGGAAGCAACGACGCCCACGAGGGTCGGCCCGTTAAGGAGTTGCAAACCGTAGAGCGGGAACATCTCGGAGGTCAATTCACCGGTTTGAACCAAGGTTGAGCCTGCCACCTCACCCGGACTCAAGACAACCATGTCGGCCTCATCGCCGTCGACGGCAAAGAACGCCGCTTCAGCGTTGTCTGGGACAGGGAAACTCGCCCGGTTCACAAGGGACGTGGTGTATAACCAGTGGGCTTGCCCATCGCCTGAAATCAGCAAGTCCGAGTGGCCAGAAGCATCCAAATCAGTGATTTGAACGGAGGAGACCTCATCCACCAAACCTCCGAGGTTCATTCGGTCTTGAGGCGAGTATCGCTCTTCTTCGGATAAGGCAGCGTTCCATTCAATGCCCGTGATGGTGCCGTTGGATTCACCCAACAAAATGAGCCGCTGGTGTCGAGTATCGGGTTTGGATTGAGCCTCTGTGATCGACTCATCCATGAATGGTGACCAGCCAACGTCGGCTGAGGTAAACACCGCATACTCGGCGGGTGACGCTTGCATGAGGTAGGTGGCGTTGTTCATTCCACCTTGACCCAAACCAAGTGAAGGCGAGGTCGATTCGAGAAGCACGCTGGCCGATTGAGCCGCGGTGACCAAGAGCCATTCATCGTCGTCAAGGAGTTGACTCGTAATGACGCCATCACCGGTGGCGAAGCCCGGAAGCCGCCATCGTGCTTCTTGCGTCAGCACCCCGGGGTTGCTTTCGAAGGTCCGGTAGCGAAGCAATTCATCGTACGCATTGGCGAGGTAAATCGCATCCTCAACGGAAACGGCAATGGCACAGCCGCCAAACATGTTGGCCAGCGGTTCCGCTTCTCCTTCGTTCCAGGTGTAGCAAGCGTAACTCTCCACGAGCGCTCCGGTCTCAATGTCCACGGACCAGGCATAAGCGCCCGAGGCGAAGGTCAGAAGCTCTGACGAAGAGGTCATGCTGACCGGCGAGTTCACATCGCTCACTTGATGAGCATGGGTGTTGGTCCACACCGGTTCAGTGTAGCCATTGGAGGCATTCCACGCAGTAATGTCGACGCTGGTATTGAAATCTCCTGCGCTCACGTTGTACAACACAAATCCATCGTCTCCCCATGTTCCCAGGAGGACTCCATTGCGCTCATCGCTGGTTTGGACGTCATACGGTTGAGTGTCGAAATCCAACACGAACATGTGGGCCAGAGGAACAAGGGTGTACATCAGAGCAAGCGTAAGGACGGCATACATCCCGTACTTGATGAGGTAGGCCTTTCCCCATTTCGCCAAGTAAATGATCAGAGCAGTGAAAGCAAAAATCGCCAAGAGTTCCAAAGCGACGTAGCGAACTTGCGTAGCGCCAGAGGCGCCAAAGGCATGGAGTTCGCCAACATCGTAGTACGGCCGGATGTACATGGCTAAGGCAATCGTAGCAACAAACATGCCCGCCATACCAGCCATTCCACGCCACTGTTCGGCCATGAGCGAGGCAAGGCTGTCGCCCTGTCGAAGTTCGTCTTCGACCTCGGCAAACCGCTGTGAGACTTCGCGTCCCTCTTCGGTTTCAGCATCGCTCATGGATGGTCCACGCCCCTCTTCCATATCAGCCTCGCGTTCTTCCTACGGAAGAAACGATGAGGAAAAGAGCCATTGATAGGCCTCTAGGTCGAGGGGGCATGGTGGACGGTCAAGGCATACGGGCTTGGCTGGAAAGCACGAAGCAGAAAGGCATGGCCCTTGGCCTAGAGAACACCGCTTTGGCCATCGCTGAACTTGACCTTCCAAGGGCCGAGTATGAAACGGTCCACGTCGCAGGGAGCAACGGTAAAGGGACCACGGTCGCAACGCTCGGGGCCGCCCTTGGATTGGCCAACATCGACCACCTGTCTTTCACTTCACCCCACCTTGTTCGCGTTGAGGAACGCATTCGGTTCAACGGCCGTCCGGTGGATGCCGCTCAATTTGACGAGGCTTTGGCCTCCGTCCATGCCATGGTGGAACGGACCCATATCTCGCTCACGTTCTTTGAGACCACCTTGCTCATCGCCCTCGTGGTGGCCTCTCGCCTCTCGATCAAAGTACTCCTGCTCGAAACTGGACTCGGAGGACGGCTCGACGCGACCAGGGCAGTGCACGCCGATGTGGCGGCCATCACGTCGCTGAGCCTCGAGCACACCGACATTCTCGGCGATACCCTCGTGGCCATCGCAGGCGAAAAAGCGGCCATCGCACGACCCGGGAGGCCTTTGGTGGTCCGTTATGTCGAGGACCCATCCGTTCGGCAATGCATCGAGGAATGCGCCAGGACAACTTACGAATCCGGAATCAAAGACCCGATGCCATCAGCCTTGTTGGAGTGGGTTGAGGTGGACGGGAAGGCAACCTACCACGACGAAGCCAACGCCATGGCTGCGGCAACATGGGCCCACCTGAAATGCGCGGAAAGCATCGCTTATCCGGTCATCCGCGGACTGCGCTGGCCGGGACGGATGCATGAAGTCCGTAGTCCAACGGTTGAGGGCATGACCTACCTCCTGGAAGGAGCCCACAACCCCAGTGGTATGCTCGCTTCGTGCGCGCAATTGGCCCAACAAAAACGATGGCTGGAGCCCTGGGTCCTGCTGTTGGGCAGCACCCCTCAGTCCGACATGCAGGCGATGCTCGAGCCCTTGGTCAATCTGTGCCACGCCTTTCCACC
>DUIU01000170.1:0-329 GCA_013330155.1 Candidatus Poseidonia sp.
GCACGAATTGCCCCACAACGTGTGGGCGGTGTAACCGTTGAGAACACGACGTTGCACAACGTTGGCGAAGTCAAACGTCTTGGCATCAACATCGGAGACAAGGTGCTAATCGTGCGCCGTGGCGATGTCATTCCCAAGATTGAACAAGCGCTGGGTCCGGCAAGTTCGAGCGATCTCGACGGACGATTCCACGCCTCTGGCGAACCTTTCACCGGACAACTCCCCGTTCACGCCCCCATCCCTGCTCCCAGCGCCTGCCCGGCTTGTGACGGCCAAGTGGAGTTAGAGGGTGCTTTCCTCAAGTGCGTGAACCTCTTTTGTGTCGCACG
>DUIU01000170.1:686-8176 GCA_013330155.1 Candidatus Poseidonia sp.
GGTGAAAAATTGGTTGACCAGTTGCTTGATGCTCAACTCATTGCCTCCTGCGCCGATTTGTATCGCCTTACACTGGATGGCCTGCTTGAATTGGAACGCATGGGGGAGAAATCGGCCAACAACGTTCTCGCCGAGGTGGCCAAATCCCGAACCATGAGCCTTGGAAAGTTCCTCCATGCGCTTGGACTTCCCGGAATTGGCCCGGAATTGGCAACGGCGCTTGCCTCTACTTTAGGCGACGCCTCCGGCCTTTTGCAGTGGCTTGATGCGGCGCATGCTTCGGTAGGCGATGAGGCCTATGGCCCAGAAATGGGTGAGAACGGTAAGCCACATGCGCACAACCAAGCCATACGAGCCATGCTCGACATCGACGGTGTTGGCGAGATTGTGGCATTGCAATTCCGAGACGGCTTGGCGTTGCGCCGCCCCCTCGTTGAGGACCTCATCGGTTTGCTAACCATTGAACAAGAAGCGGTGAAAACGGCCGAAGGGCCCTTTGTGGACATGACGTTCTGTGTCACTGGGACTCTTTCTGCGCCTCGCAAAGAGATTCAGCAACGCATCATCGATGCTGGTGGGAAAATCGTTGGAAGCGTCTCAGCAAAACTCAGCGTGCTCGTCGCCGGTGAAAAAGCGGGCTCTAAGTTGACCAAAGCCACCAACCTCGGTGTCGATGTTTGGTCGGAGGACGACCTGAATGAGCGGGTATCTTCTGAGCGTGAGCCCGTGGAGAAAAATCCGTCTCAAACCGAAGGGCAATCCTCGCTTTCCGACTTCTCGTAAGGCCTCAACCGTAGAGCATGGCGTTGGAGGCCGGGCTGCCCTTGTCAGCGCCTCCGGCCGATTCCATCAGGGCAGAAATCTGGGCCTCAAGCATCTCAGCTTCGGCCAACAAAGGCTCCTGTGGAAGGTCAATGGTGGGCAAGAGGGTGTTGAGTTTCTCAATCAAAGCTGCAGCGGCACGGGCGTCTGGGAAGCGAGGGTCCGCCTCCACCATGATGGACATCGTCCCGAGCCCACGGCGGCTGGCTTCGCTGAGGATGCCGGCGTTCATGCCACGAATCACACCGGTTTCTAGGAGTGGGATGTTCATCTCTTTCAGCATCGAGCGAACGGTTTCATTGCATCCGATACCTACCACGTCGATGGCTTCGGTGTCCTCGTATTCCACGACCGGCTCAACACCGTCCATGCCGCTCTTCATGCCGCCTTTGGAAAACGCATCCACCACGACACCTGCCAGCAATTGATGCTCTTTTGACCACTCAAAGAGGGCCCAGACAATTTTGTGAACCAAGGATTCGGGGACCACCATTTCACTCATCAAGAGAATGACTTGGTCGCACCCCTCGATGCTGCACTTTGGTTTTCCAGCGTAGGCTCGAATGGGAGGAAGGGGAACGCCTTGGTTAATCATGGCGAGTGCCGGAAGTCGGTCGTCGACCAAACCACCGACGAACTCCAAATCGAGGTGATCAATGAGGTAGTGCGCTACGATGCTTGAGACCATCCCAACGCTCGGAAAGCAGGCAATGACCATGGCATTTTCGTGTTCGATGGTCGCGTTGATGCGAAGGCTGGGGGCATCCATAACCTTGGGTGAGGCCCGATACCCTTCAACACTTTCCCCCTCCGGGCACCAAACCTTCATCATGAACGGCGCTCACCTGTGTGGTATGGAGCAGAGTGCGGCCCCGCCTCCAAGGGCTCACAAACTCTCTCCTTCGGCGTGGAATCGCTACGAGACCTGTCCGAGGATGTATTGGCTAAGCCGACAACGCCTCCCTCGCAAGGCTGGCATGGCTGCTTCGTTGGGAACCGCCGTCCATGCATCCATCGAAGACCTCCTCAATATGGATCTTAAGGGCCGGGATGGAAAAGAAACCAACTGGCTTCCGATGGCTGCAGAAAGGGTCCTCAAGACCCGTTGGGACGAGGAAAAGGCCGTTTTCATGGCCACGCCTCGTCGACCAGATTGGAAGGACTCCAAATGGAGCGAGGCAAAGAAGCAGCAAAAAGGCGGCATTGTGCTTTTGCTGGACCATATTGGCGCCAAACATCTGGGGCACGAACAGGTCACGATAGCTCTTTGGCAACATCTCCAATCACTCACCATTGCGGTGGAGGGTGAACTCGTAACCAGTGACGGGCGCCTCATGGGGAGACTTGATCTGCTCTTTGCTGACGTTGACGATGCTGGTCAACTGCAAGGTTGGCTGGTGGCCGACTTGAAGACCGGCCGTGCGCCCACAGAGGAACTGAAACCCGAAGTGAATCGACAATTGCGAATGTACCGTGATATCTTGCTGGCGAACAACCCCTCTGCACCACCCGTGCGTACTGAAGGATGGTATACGAAAACCGCCTCAAAGTGGACCGCAGAAGGTGGAAGCGTTCTGGAGCAAGCCTATGCCGCTTGGGAAGCGACCCAGCCCACAACCATGCCCATGGACCCAACTCCGGGCCCCGACAGCTGTGGAGGGTTTTGTGATTGGAAGGCTTGGTGCCCACACTGGTGGACATGGCGTCAAGACTCAGGCACCTTGCACCAGGGCGATTTTTGCGATGCGGTGGTTCTTCTCCATCGGTATGAGGCCACCTCGGGAGCGGCTGTATTGGAGCTGTGTGAACCTTTGAACGAGACAGGCCGGGCCATTCCCACTGGGCATCAAGTCTCCGCCCGATTTGATGGTCGCGGCAAAACCGTTCTCGAAACCCTTCAACAAAGTGGCCATCAAGGGCCGATGTTTCTTGGTTCTGTTATGACCGGACGAGGGTCTTGGCGAATAGGTCCTTGGTGCGATGTCCTTCCTTGGTCGCCGTTCCCCGATGACGAGCCTTACGAACGACCCGAATCATGAGCGCAGGTGTTCCTTGATTCGCGCTTGTGTGTCCGGGCAATCAAGACCCTTTGGAGACAGCAGCCAACCGATGTATGATGGGTCATTGGCTTGGATTTCACGAATATAGCGTCCACGATGACGGCCGAAAGCAAGCACCAATTCATCGCCGTCTTGTCTGACCTTCCCCATGGAATCGACAGGCACTAAATCATCCAATCCACGGCCTAATTCTGATGCATCTTTTGCGCTGTCGCCGTGAGCAATCCATCGTTCCAGTTCGGGTAGAGGTCGCCGGAAGGCACCTGCATGCTCCACACTAAGCCGCCAAAAGAGCAACATGGTGGCGGCAGCGTCAGCCGCAGCAGTGTGGGCGGCCTCGAGGCGGATGCCATAGCGTTGACACATCGCTCCGAGTCGATGCGGCCTGGGCAACTTCAGGCGACGAACGAGCTCCAGCGTGTCCATGATGGCCTTTGGCTGAGGAGCCAAGCGTCCCATTCGAAGGAATTCCGTCTTCAACATGGCGTAGTCAAAACTGCGAACGTTGTGGCCAACCAAGATGGCTCCATCAATGAGTTCGGCCAGTTCTTCAGCGACTTCAGACAGGGCCGGCTTATCCCGAACATCTTCGTTGTAGATGCCGTGAATGTTGCTCGCCTCAAGAGGAATACGAACGGGGGGTTTGACGATCTGTTCCACGTTCACGGCGGTTCCATCAGCCAAGGTGCCGATGAGGGCGTACTGGACGATTCGGTCGTTGTTGGTTGAGGTCCCGGTGGTTTCAAGGTCAAAGGCTAGCACCTTCTCTCCCTCAAAAAGGTCCTGTGCCATAAACAACAAACGCAGGGCACCCCCTTTGAACATCACTCTCAAACATCATGACTTTCTCGGTTTGGCATGGGTCTGCGGGATTGGTTCACATCAAAGCCACCTCAATCAGTCGTCAAGGCAGATTCCACTTCTTCTTCCGAGGCTTTGGCCGATGACAAGGAAGCCTTTGCCAAGGTTCGGGCGGCGAAAGCTACCGAAGCCTTGTCCTTGTTTGACGAGGACGACCCTCTTCCAATCGCTGATTCCCCGGTCGTGGCGCCATACGATGCAAGCGAGGCTGATACTGACGAGTTATTTACCGAAGGGAGTGAAAGTTTCACGAACGCCGATGAACTTGAAATCGATGACGTTGGGGAACTCGAAGACCCATACCTTTCGGCCATTGTAGAGGGAGATGTACCTGAAACGGTGGTCTTTGATGATGAAGAAAAAGGCCGGTCTGTTTAATCCATCATCCCGAACCATTAGAAAGGGAGAGGTGAGCCTTTCGAATATGGTGGGCCTGCGTTCGGAGCGAATCTTCGCCATGCTCGCCGCCCATGTCATGCTTCTCAGCCTCGTCGCTGGATGCATAGGGGCGCTTGATACAACCGTAGACCCGCGGGCGACGCTCGAAGCGTATCCGACCCTTATTCAGGAGGGGGAAATGGTCACGCTGGACGCGAGGGATTCTTCACCGGTTGAAGGTGTCATCACCAATTATGCCTGGGATTTCGGCGACGGCACCACGGCTGAGACGGTGGTCGGCTTTACCTCGCACAGCTATTTGTCGTATGGACAGTATACCGTGCGTATCACGGTTACCAACGACCAAGGCGGCACCGATGACGCCCTCGCCACCATCATCGTTAACGGCGCTCCAAGCGTGAATATCTCAATGCCCTCCACCGTTCGTGCTGGGGATGCAGCCCTTCTCGATGCCTCGGCCTCCTTTGACCCGGAGGGGAATGAACTCTCGTACCAGTGGGACTTGAACACCCTCGAGGACAGCGATGGGGATGGAAATCCAAGCAACGATGCGGATGAAACCACGTCAACCGTCTTGCTCGACACCTCAACATCAGGATTCATTTATGGCTCTCTGCGGGTTGATGATGGAGCTGGAGCGTCTGCTGTTGAATCGTTTGAGATCAACGTCACCACTCGAACGTTTCAGGTGACATGGATTACTGAAACGTATGAGGTTTCATGGGATGAATACCTCGAGCAAGGCGACTCGTGGTCAGGCAACATGACGCCAGGAGACATTGGCAGAGTCATGTCGTTCAATGCTCTCTTGGAACTTGACCAGGACGTGGCACCTCCCCATGACAACTTCACCCTCGCCGTGAACATCGTTGAAGACAATTACAACCGGCGAGTGGCAACCGAGGCCGGCAATTATTCAACCAACGAACCTGCACGTGCAGAGATGTCTGAAGAGGGCATGAACGTGCGAGGCGAAGACGGCATGTACACCTCTGATTCAGCCGAAGAATTGCTTCGAACATTGCTGAATTCAAGGGAAAGCGGCAACGGGCAAGGCCCTTGGGTTTGGACGGTTGTTGCCCAACAATCTGACCCGGATGCGTTCATCGGTGAAATCGATCCCGACCCAGGGAATGATTGGACGTTGACGGTGGAAGTCGTCGTCATGCGCCCTTCACTGACCGAAGTTGCTCTTGGTACGGCCAGCGAGTAATAGCGAAAGGGGTATGAAGCGGAGCCGTTTGGCAAGGAGTGGTTACGATGGTGGATACGGTAGAAATCGGACGCATTACACTTCGAGACACGCTTTCCTTGGACCTTTCAGTTTGGATGAATCATCCCGATGATTGGGATTTCCGTCCCTTGTTGAGTTATGCTGGAACAACCTTGACCATCACGTGTGCCAACAAGGGCAATGTGCTGGCCACCACCGAACTTGACGATGAGCAAGATGAGGCCCTACAACGCGACCGTTTGGCTGAACTTCGCGTGAAATTCCAAGTCCACGGGATGCATGGTCGCCTCAAGGACATCCACCCCATCATTGCAGACGGCAAGGCCAAGAAACTCGCCACGGCTAACTGGAAGACGACCCAACCCGTCAAATTTGAGTGAACCCCCAGCGAATCTTTGATAACGGTTCACGCCGTTTTGTTGGTTTATGCCTCACCCACCTGGAAAAGGAAGTCAAAAACAGGCCCGTTTCAAACGTCTAGCCAACGAAGTTCGCAAGTTTGTGTATGCCAACCCCGGTTGTTCTGCACAAGCCATCGTGGCGAGTTTGAACCATGACCAAAAAATGCGAAATCACGGTTTAACCCCGCGAAAAGTCGGGTTCTTCATCACGCGCAACCTTCGACAATCACTGACCTGGTGGCAGGACCACCGTGCAGGGCGCCGCGTGTACGGCCCCTCGCCCAACAACGGAGAGAAATCTTGACGGTTCCCTCTCTGCAGAGCGGTTCGCTCATGTAGGTTCGTTGATGTCGATGAACCATGGGGGGTCCGGTCGCTGCTTATTTCGACCTTGACGGGACCCTTCTCAACGCCTCCAGCGAAAAGACGCTCACGGCCCACCTCGCTCGCCGCCGACCATGGCGAATTCCTTGGGGCACCGTGGCTTGGACAGCAGGCTTCCTCTCCAATCTCTTGCGGGGACGGGCGGTTTACGATGCTGCTCGAAACCGCGGGCACCTCTCCTTGGCTTCATGGGAAGTCCTAGAGCGTTATTCCAGCCAGCTCGCCGAACATCGACTCAAGGCGAGTGTTCCTCCCCAAGCATGGGAAAAATTGGCGTGGCATCGCGAGCAAGGCCACCGCTTGGTGCTGGTGACGGCCACCGTGGCTCCCATGGCTGAGGCGATGGCCAAGGTGCTCGACATGGACGAAGTGTACGGGTGTGGCCCTCCAGTCCGGACCGGCCTCCTTTCGGGGTCGGAACGGGGATGGAGCGTTCCTCGTCGCAAAGGCAAGGTCCCCGTCGTGAAGGCTGATGCTGAAGCCCACGGGCATGATCTTTCGCAATGCTATGGCTACGGCAACACCTTGGCCGACTCGTGGTTTATGGCCCTCTGTGGTCATGCCGTTGCAGTCAGTCCCGAGGGCCCTCTCCGCCGACACGCTCAATCGGAGGAATGGGAGATTGTGGACTGGACTTCATGAGTTTATGTAGGGTTAAATTCCATGGATGCCATGGATGAGCCTCTAACCTTGGACGAATTATTTGATGACAGCTTTCAATTTGGTACCGTTCAAGAAATTCGACGAGGACGGATGTACAAACGCATGATGGGAGTCGCCCGAGCCGCCGAACGGGCTAGCCATCTTGTCATGAACATCGTCGAGCAGAACGAAAACCGAATGCAACTGGATGAAAACGGCCAGCTGATCATTGTCGGCAATCTTGGAATTTATCGCGTTGACCTTGGTTCGTTCATGGCCAAATTCGCCAATCCTTTCGACTACAATTCCTTTGATGTCGTCGAAGTGCATCCGAAAAGTGGATTGGTGAAGGAACCCAAAACAGCTTGTGTTCAGGTGCAGCCACAAAAGGACATGCCCGCTTACGATTTGTTTGCTGGATACATCCTTGGATTGCTCAACGATGAGGTGACTTGGCTCCAGGAGAGTTTGAGTCCATTGCGCCGAACCTTGTTCCAAATTTACGGGCTCACCCGCTCACCTCTTTCTCCGAGCATGGAGCAACATTTTGCAGACACCGTAAACGGCTCATTTGATTTCAAAAAGGACCGTTTCGTGTTCAGCGGCACCAACGGTTGGAAGTGGCGCCTCCACTTTGGCCAACCCTTGGCCAAAGGGTTCAAGATTGAATATCAGAAACCACGACAG
>DUIU01000032.1 GCA_013330155.1 Candidatus Poseidonia sp.
TGGATGCCACCAAGGCAGGATTCACCGCCGGAATGCTTGCTCAAGACCTCGAATCAATGCACGCTGGCGCTCCGACTGCTGGCGCCATGTCTGCCAACCTTGCTTCAACCGCATCCCAACTTGAATTGACCCCCATGAGTTCCGAAATGGCAACCGCATTGGCTCCTGATGCTCTCGCAGATGGTTTCTGGGGAGGCTATGATGCAAATTTTGAGGCCGTCGCCGGAGTGAATTATTCAACTGCAAATGGCCTAGGTGATGAGTTCTCTGCCAACTTCATGGGAGACTCAAACACCGACATGAACTACGCCTTCTACAACGCCATGGGCCCTGGAGGCGAGGACATCTCGCTGACTACCTCCCTTGGATCCACCATGCTCTCTGCGCACTGTGCCTCCTTCCCTACTGAGAATTCAACCACCATTCTCGCCGATGCTGCCAATGGCTTCGTGAACAGCGGTACGATGACTCGTGCTTCTCTCTGGAACTACACGGCCATGGCCGACGCCACAACGCCTGACTTCGAAACGACCATCGCTCGAGACTGGGCCATGTGCGCTGGTGTTGGCATGACGTTCTCAGCCCTTGGTGGCGGCGATGATGACTGGATGCTGGACACCACCGGTGAAGCCGTCAACGCTTCAGCACGATTGGCCAACCTCGGCATCACGATGGACAACACGGCCGCTATGGCCATGCTCTTCGGTATCCCCGGAGACGATGCCATCACCGGTCTGCTTGAAGTGAGCGAATCTGGAACCGAGTTCGGTGTTGCCAACTTCCTCAGTATGGAAGATTCCGCTGCCATGACGGCGTATGGAATGGATGGCGCCACCTTCGCTGCTGTCAAAGGATGGGCTGGCGCATGGATGGCCGATGGAAAATCCCTACCGATGATCCTTCTCGGCGGTAGCGGCGACATGACCGCTTCCTTGTTCGTGAACACGACCTTTGGTGCAGAAGACCCACTCAACGGCGGATACCTCGATAACAGCCTCAACCTTGGCGGATTCTGGGGCATTCCTGAAAGCCGAGACAACATTGCTCTCGACCCTGCTGTGTCTGGCAACGCTCTCTACGGCCCACTTGGTTTGACCACGGACACCGGTGCAGCCATCTTCCTTTACGGAGAATTGTCGGGCATGACGCCCCCACTCAACTTCTCTACCAACCCCCCAACCCCTGGCGCACCCATGGCTTGGGATGAGGCCACCATTGGGGCTCTCTATGGAGTCGACACCAACGCTGCGGCTGCCATGCGTGCCCTCATGATGGGCCCAATCTACGGCACCACGGCTGAATCATTCGTTCCAGGCTTCCTCATGTCTTCGTTCGGAACCACGCCATACCTCACCCAGTCGTTCAACAACTGGCTCCTCGGATGGCATGACCCCGTCAACGCCTTCTTGGCCACGGGCAATCCCATGGACATGACCGTTGGTTGGACGTCCCTTGAGACCAACGAGACCTACTACAGTTCGCCAAACATCGCCAACGGCGACGGCACCAACTACACCATGTGCACCGGCGAAGGCGGCGATTGCGACCAAGGTGAAACCCTTGCTGAGGACGGTTCAACCCAACTCTCGTGGCGCAACGATGCCATGTTTGCAGCGACCTTCGGCCTCATCAGCCCCGAATCCTTGGTCGGCACCACCGGTGGATTCCTCACTGGAACGGGCGACAAGGTCGACGTCAGCGGCTACGCTGTGGCTGACGTCACGTGCGATGGAACGAGCACCGTGAAGGGCATTCCTGTCGACGATTGTTCGGCGACCGTTGTGGCGACCGAGCGAAACATCCAGGCCAACCTCTTGGAGACCTACAGTCTGCTTGACGCTACGCCTGGTGCACTCCCAGTGTACTTCGGAAGTGAGATCACCATGCAAGCAGAAGAACTCTCGGGCCTCATCATTGCTGGCGAATCCGCATCAACGTTCTACTTGGACACCCGAGCCCACACAAGCCAAGCGACCGCACCAAGCATGTCTGATTTGGTCCCAGTGTTCGAAATCAAGTCTTCATCGATGATCGCTGACGACGACGCCGAGACCATGGAAAGCTCCATCGTCCAAAACCAGGACAAGATGACCTACTGGACAAACTTTGACTCTTGGATTGACTATGTCACGCTCCTGTTCTGGGTTGGCGGAATTGCCATGATTGGCATGGGCATGGTCGGCGCAGCGAACGCCCCTTCGGAAGAAGAGGACAAGGACTTCTCCGCCTCTGCTGAGGAAGCACCGGCTGAAGAATCCCCTGCTGAAGACGGCGAGTGATGCTCTCACCTTCCAAGAAGGTGGAAAAGGTCGGAAAACCGGCCTTTTGTCCCCAACTATAGGGGGAAGAACATATACTGATTCAAACAACCGTTAACCGAAGGGAATATCTCTTCGGTGAACAGCTTGAGTTGCAAGTTGAACCTCCCGCTTGGACCGTCGCTTCGCGACCCTGCCCTCGAGGCAGACCTGCAGGCGCGTCTTGACGACGGGCATCGCATCTTTGCCTTAGGAGATGTTCACGGCCACCTCGCCACCTTCAGAGCCCTGCTCCATCGGCTGGATTTGAAGCCGGAAGACCGAGTTATTTGTTTGGGAGACATGATTGACCGGGGACCCAATTCAGCTGGAGTGGTGGAACTGATCCGTACTCATCCCCAAATCATTTGTCTCAAAGGCAACCACGAACATATGGCCGTTCAATCGGTTCAATCGGATGGGACGTTTGAAGCATGGCAGCCTTGGATGAAGCGAGGAGGGAAATCGACCTACGCCTCCTACATCATTCAGTCCAACGGCGACCTCTACAAAGCCAAAAATCGGATGCTGGATGATTTCATGTGGCTTGACGCCCTACCAACCCAGTTGGTACTGGACCATACCCGGCTGGTACACGCAGGTTACGATCCCAGAATGCCCCTCGACATGCAAGGTGAGAAGGAACTGCTCTGGATACGAAAGGAGTGGTTTGAGCATGAAGGCACCGTCGACCCTTCCCGAACCGTCTTTTTCGGACATACAACCACCACCAAACTCGGCGATGCTGCTGGCGAGGTCGCTTTTTCGTCAAACCAACTGGCCGATGGGCGCCCCGCTTGGGTTGGGCTTGATGTTGGTGCTTACAACCATGTTTCGCCAAACCTTGCCGCCATCGACATCGCCTCGTTCCGAATTGTTCAGCAACCCACCCTACGGTGTGACCGTTGGTTCGAACGAATCAACACCCGACCGAAACAAAAGGGGAAGAAGAAGACCTGGAAGGGACAAGAAAACCTTCGAGAGGCTGAAATCGCCCGAAGTTTCGGACTCAAGGCACTGGCCACCCGGGCCAAGCAGAACAGCAGGTCAACCTTGCGAGCGCAACGTGCTCTGGAAGAGGTTGGAGTGGTCTTCCCACCCGAACTCAATGGGACATCCATCGGTGGGTATCGCATCTACAGAATGTCCACAACGGCAGACGGAGAAATGGAGAGGCTTCGTGGCCCAACGTCCTTCCGAGTTTACAGAAAATCCAACCCATACCAGGACGAAAACATCCGTCCATCACGAAGAGCACCTTTGGTGTAAATACTACACCTTCGCCCCGCATTTCGGTAAAAAACAGCCGTTAATCGGAAATAAAATACGGTGATGCGTGATTGATGCATGAGAAACAACATTAAAGAGGGTGTACTTCATTAGCCTTAATCATGGAGAACCAACCGAACGACCCGTCATCGATTTTGGCATTGCAAGGTGCTTACCTTCGCGTCATCAACCAGCGAAAAGCCAACGCATCGATGCTCCGATGGAGCCTTGAGTTTGCGGCTGCAGAAAAAGAACGTAAAGCAGGAACCGGCGTCACGCTTTACCTCCTGTAATTGCACGGCCAAGGTTGATTGCTTCAACCCTTTCCGGGGTTCATGGACGCCCTTGCATGGGATGTGTTGCTCGGAGCGGGCGCTGTCTTTGCACTGGGTGCTGTTTCGCCCGGTCCAAGTCTGATGGTCGTCTTGCGCAACACGATGATCGGTGGTCGTCGTCAGGGCGTTATGTGTGCCCTTGGCCATGGGTTGGGTTTCGGAATGTATGCCGGCATGGCGGTGTTTGGCCTCATCGTGTTGCTCGAAGAAGCACCGAACGTCTTCACCGGTTTGCAACTCATCGGATGCGTTCTGCTTGGATGGTACGGATGGTCGATGTGGCATGCTAATCATGACGAACTGTTCAGTGAGGACCTCGGTTCAGGGGCACAGGGCTTTGCCGAAGGGTTTGCTATTGCGTTTTTCAATCCTAAAATCGCATTGTTCCTTGTCGCCGTCTTAGCTCAAGTTCTCCAACCTGACATGAACCTGGTTTCCAAAGCAGCCGTGGGTCTGCTCGGCATGACCATTGACGCCGTTTGGTACCTGCTGGTGGCGTTGGTGTTGACCGGAACGCCATGGTTGGACCGACTCAAGGAAAAAGCGGCCCTCATTCATCGGCTCACCGCCCTGGTGCTGTGGGGCTTCGGCCTCAGCGTGCTGGTCAATCTCTGATCAGCGCTGGCACGTCGCGCAGTAAAACGTTGAACGGTTACTCTGGACCAGCCGACGAACCACACCGCCACATCCGTCCTTCATGCAGGGTTTCTCTTCCCGGCCGTAGACGGCGAATTGATGGGCAAAATACCCCAATGTTCCGTCCACACTAGCAAAATCATTGAGCGTTGAACCGCCTGCTTCGATGGCTTCGTTGATGACGTCTTTGATGTGCCCGACCAACACCTCCAGGCGCTTGGTTGGGGAACCGTTTTTGCGAACCAATCCTCCCGACTCTTTCCGAGGGGAAATGCCTGCCCGGTGGAGGGATTCACAAACGTAGATGTTGCCAACACCCACCACGATTTTTTGGTCGAGAAGCGCCAGTTTAATGGCCGTTTTTCGTCCTTTGAGCCGGTCTGCTAGAGCTTGAGCGTCCCACGGGTCAAACGGCTCAGGGCCGAGCGAAGCGAGGAGTTTGTGCGTGGCTTCTTCGGTGGATGGGAAGAGGTCGATGATACCAAATCGGCGAGGATCGGTGTAGACCGCCCGTGAACCATCGGTGAAAACGAACTCCAGGTGGTCATGTTTCCCACCGTATCCGGTCTCATCACCAAACTTCGAGACCGGAACGCCGCCGTTCACCGTCTTCAAAAGTGGCTTTGCGGCAGCGGCCTGGTTGGGGTCAAACAGTGTATAGCGGCCGCTCATGCCGAGGTGAGAAAGCAACACACGCCCGTCATCGAGGTCAATGAGGAGGTATTTTGCACGCCGACGGATGTTGACGACGGTGGTGCCCGTGAGGGTCGGCAAGTCTTCAGGAAACGGGTATCGTAGGCCTTCACGGCGAATCAAGACATCGTCGAAGGTTCTGTTCAGCATCCCTCGCATCAGTCCTTGGCGGACGGTTTCTACCTCGGGCAGCTCGGGCACGTTCACGCCCCCTGTTTACGAACCACAAAGAGACGGTGGTTATCCTCATAACCGGTTAACTCGACAACTTCTTCCACCTCGTGTCCGCTGTCCAAAAGGCGTTGTTCCACGCTGGCAAAGAGCGCCGACTCACCTTCGCCGGTCCACCGTTCACTGGCCGCTTTGAGCGACAAGAGGCCGAGGCCTCCGGGTTGAAGGAAACGGTCACAGGCTGAAAGGAAAATATCCACCTGGCCCGCTTGAGCCACGTCTTGAAACAGCCAAGGCACTTTGGTGGGCAACAACACACCCCAGGCAGCGTGTTGTCTGGCATCGCCCAAAACTGGCACAAGGCCGGGGCGTTGCTTGGCCATGAAGGTCAAATCCCGAAGACAACGGGGTGCGAGGTCCACGCATACAAGGCGGCCTCCGAATCGATTTGAGGCACCGCAAAGGTGGTCGTAGAGGTGACTTACCGAAGTTCCGTGTCCAGCGCCAAGGTAGAGAACCGTGTCACCTTGTTCTGGTAGGAGGAGACCTGGGTCCCGGTTGGTTCGAAGCATTCCCGCCCCCAATTTGGACCGGGTTGGGTCCCAGCGACGGTGTTCTTTGCCCGAAAAACGGCGCAGGGATTCGCCGTAAACCGCTTTCCCTTCCACGGCGTTTTGAGTCCACAACGTGCGCCGTTCAAGGCGAACCGTCGAAGACAGGTGTTGCGGGCCACGCTGGCGTCGCTTCTTTCCTCCGCCCATGTCTGCAACCCCTCAGCGCCGTGGCGGTGGTTGTTTGTGGGCCTCTCGAATGGCCTCAACGCGTTCCTCCACCTTGACGACATCGTCCTCGGTCCAAGCCGTTCCTTCAAAGGCGTCAATCTTGGCAGCGATGCTGATTTTTCCAGCGAGCATACGAGCGATTTTCCCTCGCACCCAGCGAGGTGAGCGGCTGATCCAAGGGTGCATGAAGATATGACCGTGTTTGGGAGAGGGGGCACCGGTTTTCAAGTGATGGAAAAAGGCCTTTTCAGCCCCAAGAATTTGAACCGTGCCTGAGGGCAAGCGAGCCAATCGGGCCCGTCCATGCGCTTCAACGCACAATCGAGCGGCGAGCAAAGGCCCAACCAGAGCCGAAACGGAGGGAAGGTGTGAATCGGCCAGTTGACGCAACGCGTGTTCCATTCGGTCCAAACGGCCATTGGCACTGGCTGTGCTTTCGGCCCATTCCTTGACCGTTCGCCATTCGAGTTCGGTGGGAAGTTCGGCTGGAACCTCGATCTCCATAGCGACGGCGAAAGCCTCGGGAGCATCACTGTTGGCCACCGCACGGACGTAGGCAGCACGGTCGCCCACCGTAGACAACGGGAAAAACAAGCCTGCCCATTCAATGAGGCGAGACTCCATCGTCAAATGGCTGGCTCGAAGTTCATCGCTTCCACGAACGAGGTGTTCCAAACGACGGTCCGGGTCACTTGCCGCAGCCTGTACACCTTCCACCGCCAGTCGAAGGGCAGCAGCATCAGCGATGGTTTGCTGCTCTGGAGAGGGGAGCGGCCATTCAGCTTCGGGCAATTCGGGGTCTCCGTGGACGCAAAGTTTCGCTTCAGGAAAGCGTTCGTGAAGTTCCCTTGCTTCTCGAATGGGTTGTCCGGAGGCGATGAGACGAAGCCGTTCAACAACGGCATGTTCGGTCATATGACCGTCCCACTGCATGACATCAACAAGGTGGCCATGCTCGTCGACAACGGCAGCAGCCTGCCAATCGTACCACAACCACATACCCACCCCTCCACGCCTTTGATTTTGACCCTTCCCCTTCCCTCAGCGGGATTTCCCACTGCAGAGCGCAAATACATCATTTTATTGCGCCATAGTATATATATCGGAATCAGCAGGCTCTCCTATGTTTTGCCCAAAATGCGGAACTCTTTCTTTCCCAACCCCTTCTGGTGACATCACGTGTACCAATTACAAATGCGGGTACAAAGGGCCAGCCAACCTCAAGACCAAGATCGGTGGAAAGGAAGTTGACCTCTCCAAGGCCACCTCAAGCACGAAGGTCGAATCCCGAGATTATGAAGTGATCAAAGATTCTGACAACATGCAAGGAATTCTGACCAAAGGAGACTACATGTGCCCCAAGTGTGATTGCATTGAAGTCTATGCCTATCTTGAGCAGACACGTTCCTCTGACGAACCAGAAACACGTATGCTCACCTGCAAAGAATGCGGGAACGGCTGGCGTGAGTACTGAACTCAGTAATCCGATTCAACACGCGGTGCTAGGAAGTAGAGCACTTCTGCTGCACCATCGTTAAACGTAAACTCAAGGCTGAGCGGGAAGCTTTCCCCAAAGCCCAACTTGACGGTGCCCAGCGAGCCAAACACCTTTGAGAGCGGCACGAGATACGTCAAGGAGTATTGGCTTCGTGCTGGCTTCGAACAGCTCAGAGACTCAAGTTCGTCCTTGGAAAAACTGACCGTAACGGAATCCGTCTGGCCTTGAACGTGAACCGTGAAGGAATTGGCATCAACGCTGAAGTTGACCAAGTCGCCAACCTGCTTGGCAGCGCGCAGGGCTTGAGCGAGCGAAGCTCCGTTGATTTCAATGCTGGATGGGATGTCAATGTTGGGGAGATTCGGAGAATTCACCGTGCTTGGGTCGAGCGGTCGAATGTTTCGGTCAATCTTCCCAAGGTTCAGCGTCAACACACCGGAATCCTTGGTGTAGGCCATTTCAATCATGTCGTCTGCGCCACCAAGGCTGATGAGTTCCTTGACCTTGCGCAATTCAAGTGCCAGGTCATTTTCCTCAATTTCCCAGGTGTCAAATGCAGCGGCATCGACCTTCATGTCGATCATCGCAACGTGCGATGCATCCACCACCGTAGCCTGCATTTTGTCTTCCTTGAACTCAAAGCGTGCGTCTTCGACAACCACGCCCAAAGTTTCAACGATTTTGTTCATCAAGTCCTGCCGGGCCGTGACGTTCAACATGAGTTCATCCCTCTCTATGTCAAAAGGCCTTCGCGACGGCTTATGAACTTAGCACAAATGAAGGCATGAACGGACGCGTTCATGCGCGGTTTCAAACACGACCTCAATTCTCCGCGCATGGAGAAGAATTATACGAATCAAGGGTCATTTCCAACCATGAACCGAACCGTTCGAGTGATGACGGCTGTTTTGCTGACAATGATGATGATGCTCTCCGGATGCCTTGGAGCGAATACAGACGATGGAAATGGAGGCGGTGGAATTATTCCAACGGCTCAGGGAAGTACAACCACGGTTGTGAACGGAAATTACCTCCCGATCGTCAACGCCTACCAAATCGGGCCCCTCTCGGAGAATGTCAGCTACAACAGCACCGGTTCTGGAACACTGCTTGGAATGAACGTGTCCGTGTACCACAGCGCCATTGATCCGGACGGCACTACTCTTGCTATGGGTTGGGACACGAATCTCGACGGTATTGTTGACATCCCTGTTTCGGCTTCACAAGGATTCACTGTGCTTTACATTGCAATTTCTGAATGGAACACTGTGCCGGACACCAACAACAACTCGCAAATGGTGAGTATCGCATTCCACGCCACCGATGCAAACGGCGGGAAGGATGTTGCTCTCCTTGACCTGCAATCACGCATTCCTGTCGGGCCTTGGTGGATGAGTCAGAATGGATTCTATGCCATGAGCGGAAAAGATGCACAA
>DUIU01000060.1 GCA_013330155.1 Candidatus Poseidonia sp.
ACGGCTGAAGTCGAAAGTCCGAGAACATCCGTCCCTGCATCAGGTTCGGACATGGCCATGGCTCCAATCCACTCACCCGAGCAGACTTTGGGCAAAATTCGTGTTTTCTGTTCCTCGGTTCCATTGTAAGCGAGGTTGTTCACGAAAAGCATCGAATGAGCGAGATAAGCGAGGGCAAAACCCGGGTCTGAGGCCGACAATTCTTCGTGGACAATGGTGCATGCAACGGCGTCCAAACCCGCACCACCGTATTCTTCGGGTGCACTGATGCCGAGGAGTCCCAATTCCCCCATGCTTCGCAGCAATTCGTGGTTGAATTTCTCCTCACGATCGTATTCAAGCGCTTGGGGTTCAACGTACTCTTGCGTCCATTCCCGAACCATTTCGCGTAGCATCAAGTGCTCTTCACTGGGGTTGGCGATGTCCATGGTGGCCATGTAACGCCGTCTTCACGGTGGCTTTTGACCTTTGGTGCCCGGCCGAGAACCGGTTGGCGCTCACTCTTCTTCCGTACCGTCATCGCCCAGCATTTCTTTTCGGAACGCCCGGTAATCTTCTTCTTTTTCAAATTCAATTGGAAGAACAATTCGTTCCCCGCAGTCTTGGCATTCGTATTGCTGCCCAACCATGAATCCCATGTAGGGGTAAACCCGAATGGAATAGCAAGAGGGACAGACTCGAAAAGACACGGTAATCGCCCTTGTCCTCACTCTTCTTCCTGAAGCGCTTGTCGAAGTTCAGCAACGTCGATTCGATGGTCTTCGTTACCGTCGAGCGCCTTGATAATCTCTGAGATTTGGCCGGGGGACAACACATCACCGAGGAGGTCTCGTATGCCATGGTGGAGTTCAGGGCCGTTGATCGTCCCATCGCTGTCTGCATCAAATTTGCCAAACATATCATCGATTGACATTCCCTTTTCAACTAGGGCATTTCGTAAGTTGCTCAAGGCCTCATTGGCCGTCCATGCATCGTCGCTCATGGTAGTGGGTGAGGTGTCGGCGCCCTAAATCGTTTGCATCCCTTGAGAAAGCGAAGATGACCTCAACGAAGGTGTTCCTGACGGTCTGACTTGAACACATCCAACCGGGTTTTTCACTCCCATTTCGTGGATTCTTTTTGTAGTCTCGACCTGCATAAGTTCATGATGGAGGGAAGGATGCGCCCAAAAGGGAACGCTATGGCCAAGAAGTACATCGCACGCGACCCACGGACGGGAAAACCGATTCAGGTGGCCCAATCCGTCACGCACGATGTATCCTATGAGCCCCTTAGAGGCCCTTGGTCGGCCCTCATTCCAGATGACATCATGTCGCTCGCCGAAGGCTCCCTTCCAGAGCGAACCGTTCGTTGGAAGAACGAGACGCTGACGATGACTCGAAAACACGGAATACGAGCCTTGGGCCACGTGCCTAAGCACATGATTGGACCAGCACACACGCTCCTCCTATTGGCGTTTGAAGACGATGACCCGGACATTCGAATCGCCGCACTGGATGTCCTGCCTGAATTTGCTGTTCGCCGGTCAAATGAATTGTTTGATTGGTTGTCTGTTTTGCTTGACGATGAACATGTCGGCGTGCAAAAAGCTGCAAGTGCCGCCTTGTGTAGAGCAGCCCCTACGTTCCCTTCAGGTGTGCGTTCCTCGCTGGAAAATGAATTGCGTTCGGCCAATAAGGAACGCAGTCAAGCAGCATGGAAAGGATTGGAAGCGCTGACCAAAACATGGCCTGATGTCGTTGCAGACCATGTTGACACTCTCCTTTTGGAACCCGATGCACATCTTCGCCGACGTGCTGCAAAAATGATCAGCGCCATTGTCTCGAAAAAATCCCACGTTGTTTGGGATTTGGTCTCATGGGCCCTGAACGACGAAGACGCACAAGTGAGACGAACGGTTGCCAAATCGTTGCCACGTCTCGCCAAGCAAGACGTCCGTATGGGAACGATGTTTGCTGAACGAGCCATCGTAGACGCCGACCCCGATGTTCGCCTCTCCGCCATCAAGGCCATCGAAAAACTCAACCGAGGCCACGGCCGAGCACGAGATTTGATTCTCGCTGGTGCTCGTTCATCGGATGTTCGAGTGCGGCGGGCCTGCATTGACTTGTTACCCAAGTTGATGGATGAAGATGAACTGCGCGCACTGGTCGATGACCTGCTGAAAACAGAGACCGACCAGAAACTCGTCCAGAAACTCATGCAGTATCGCTATGATGCGATGCTCGAAGGCACAGAAGCAGAGAAGAACGCAGCTCTTTCTCCTGCCCTGGCGGTGCCGGACCTCGATAAGGAAGTGCTTCTGGCGCAAGGCAAGCGAGTTGGCATGAGTCCAACAGAGTCTCAGAGGATCGAACCAACCGAATCAGCCCCAACGGAGAAGCCCCCGGCTCCCGCTTCTAAGCCCTCACTGACCCGCCGGCCGACCCAAGACGAGGTGATGGGTTACCACGATGATGACGATGACGATTTCATGCCCGACGATGATATGCCCTACATGTGAGGCCGGCTGAACAGTGCAACAGCGTTAAGAACAGGTGGGCGGTCGGCAAGTCGCTGAAGAGGTGGAGAAGATGGACGACGAGCGACCATTCGACGACAAAGCACTCCAATTTGATCGACTATGGGACGGTATCACCCCAAAGGGTGTCAACCGAACCAAGTCCTTGAAATTCCGTCAATACATCCTTGAGCATGTTCGACAAATGCGCCGACCATTGAACCGTGAGAATGCTCGACGGTATTGGATGGGCGAACTCCAGAAAGAAATCGCTGACCGCGACAACTTCTGAGCACCCTGTGGAGGTCGCCTCGTCTCGGCGGCCAATGAACACCCCTGAGACGAACGGTGAGACCGATGTTCACAACAACACGCTTTGACACTTGGGACCTCCCTGAATCGATTCAAAACGGCCTTTCCGCCATGGGCTGGGAATTTGCCACCCAAGTTCAACGAGACACCGTTCCTCTGGCACGCCAAGGAACCGATGTCATTGGGCAAGCGAGAACTGGTTCGGGAAAAACGGCGGCCTTTGGCTTGCCTATTCTTGAGCGGTGCCAAGCGACAGGAACGCTCCAAGCTCTGGTTCTCACCCCCACACGTGAACTTGCCAACCAAGTCGCTGAGGAATTTCAACTGCTCCAAGGGGATTCAGACCTCACCATTTTGACCGTCTATGGGGGTACCGACCTCGAAAAGCAAGCCAAAACGCTCGGTAAGGGCGTTGATGTGATTGTTGGGACGCCCGGTCGTGTGATGGACATGAGCGAACGTGGCCACATTGACCTCGCCGCTCCGAAGATGATGTGTTTGGACGAAGCAGATCGCATGTTGGACATGGGATTCTTCCCCGACATCATGTGGATTGTTGAACGCATGACAGGTCGTGAACAGACGCTTCTTTTCTCCGCCACCTTCCCGCAAGAAATCATTGATGCAGCTCATGAATTCATGAACGATCCAGATTTCGTCCTCACCAATGCTGAGGAGCTCGATGTTCCTCCAATCGACCTCTTCTCGGTTCGAATTGGACGTTCCAATAAATTGTGGGTTCTTGGCCGCCTTTTGGCTCGAATGGACGAGAACGACCAAACCATCATCTTCTGCAACACCAAGCGAATGGTTGATTTGGCGGTAGAACGGTTGAAGAAACACCGCTTTGATGTTGCTGGACTTCATGGAGACCTCAGCCAAAATCAACGGGAACGCATCCTCAATTCATTCAAGGAAGGAGAAGTCAAAACCATCATCGCCACGGACGTCGCAGCCCGAGGAATTGACGTTGACGGCATTACATTGGTCGTCAACTATGACATTCCGAACGACATGGATTCCTTCATTCACCGCATTGGACGAACCGGTCGAATAGGACG
>DUIU01000128.1 GCA_013330155.1 Candidatus Poseidonia sp.
CGATGCCACAGAGGAGCGAAGAGCATATGCTCAACAATCCTCACTCACTGCCCTTGTTCGCCACTTGGGTAGAGACGAGAAGGCTTGGCTGAACACAGCGCTTGAACCGCTTCCAGAAACGTTTCGAATCTCGCTCCATCGTTCCGACCGACGATGGACGATTGAACAAGTGAAGAGCATTGGAGCCGTCGAGATTCCATGGATGCCTTCGGAAACGGCGTTTATGATGCCGTTTGCTCGGGGCAAAGCCCCCGAAGGTTTGCCTCAGCGATTGATGGCACTGCTTCACGAAACAGGACGGATTACGCGCCAAGAAGCTGCGAGCATGCTCCCCGTGCGCTTGCTGACCGCTTCACAAGATACACTCGCTTTGGACATGTGCGCTGCCCCAGGTTCGAAAACCACTCAACTTGGCGAACGGCTTCATCCCCACGGGGTCGTGGTGGCCAACGAACCGGTTTCCGGCCGCCTCAACATGTTGGTCAGCAATAAAAGCCGTTTAGGACTTGCCAACATCGTTGTCACCCAACACGATGGCCGCCATTTTGGGCGGCTGCCTCCACCTGGTTTTGACGCCGTGATCGCTGATGTTCCATGCACCGGCACAGCTACCACGCGAAAGAACCGAGATGTGTGGTGGGATTGGACACCAAAAGAAAGCCGCAAGATGTTCAAAATGCAGGTTGATATTACCGCCAGAGGCGCCTCTTTGCTTGTTCCAGGTGGGCATTTGGTCTACTCCACATGCAGCCTTGACCCGGTTGAAAATGAGGCGGTGGTCGCCGAGATACTTCGGCGTTGCCCGTATCTGGAACTCGTCCCATTGGAATTGGACGGCATCACCCTGCATCCTGGGTTGACCTCTTGGCCGATTCTTGACGAATCTGGCACACCCATTGCTCCGCAAGAAGCCGATGAACTGCCGTTTTTCGCACCCGCTCACCTCGGTCCGGATGAACGAATGGCCTTGGGCATTGGCGAGATTGGGCAAGAGCAAGGGATTGCCGCACAACTTCCACTTTGCCTGAGGTTATGGCATGACGACAACGATACGGGCGGATTTTTTGTCGCTCAGTTCCGCCATCGAATGGATTCCCAAGACGAACAAGTTGCCAAGGCCTACCGTTCTCGAAGAGCCAGTCGCCGAGATGATGATTGGGTGCCGACCGTGAAAGCCCCTCCAAAGCCAACCGCCAATTCTGTGGTTGAAGCTGAAAAAGACGTGGTGGCTCACGTTGAAGCGATGTACGGTGTTGACCTGACACCGTTTTCGTTGTGGCAACGAGGAAAGCGGCTGAATCTCGCCCCACCAATGGTGTACGAACGGTTGTTTAAGCCGGCAGCTCCAACCAATAAAGGCGATATTTGGGGCGGCGAATCCTTCCATCCGGTTCGAGTGGTGCATGCCGGACTCCCTGCGTTCACGCTCAAGAAGGATTCATGGCGCTCAAGGCAGGAAGCGTTGTACGCTTACAGCGATTCGTTCACCAAAAACGTGGAGTCCATTGAACCGGATACCTTCGTTCGGTTGCTTCGAGGATGGGCACCCTTGGTGGAGGAATTTTACCAAGAAACGGAGATTGAAGACCTCCCTCCGGGGGGTTTTCTGCTCCGTAGCCCTCTGCCTTGGGGGGTTGAGACCATCTCGGTGTGGGTGGGTGCCCGCATAACATTGATGATCGACACCAATGAACAAAACATACTGCGCCACAAGTTCAAACTCCCTTGGCGAGATGAGGAGGAATAATCCATGCGATGGTTCTTTGTTGCGACGTTAGCATTGCTGGTGTTTCTCCCAGGTTCCGCCGCCAATGAGAACCCCTGGGCCGTCCATGCAGAACAGGAAGTGCTGTCCAACAACGCTGCTGAACTTCATGAAGTCTATGTCCCAATCTCATTGGAAGACACTCCTGTGGCTCCCTCAAACCACGTTCAGTGGAGTTGGTGGTCGTGGAGCAGCGAAACGGGTTCCTCTTGGCCCGATGACGACGCCTTGTACCGCGCCTCAAACCGAAACATCTCGTTGAATGCCTCCGCCAACGAGGCGACCACGGAATCACACCAGCATCCAAGCTCGGACCTCGTTGAGGTCAATGGCGCAGTCAAGGTGGTTTCAGCGGAGGACCGGGCTCGAATGGTCGCCTTTGACCTCGAGCTGACACCGCTGCAAAATCTGAGCAACCACACCATTCTCTACGTGGTGTTAACCGAGGATTTAGCCTTCGATCAACATCAGCGTCAACTTGAGCACCTCGTTCGTGAGATGAGGCCAGAGGTTGGATTTTCTGTCAAGGCCAACAACACCACCTCCTTCGTCTCCATGCTTCCCGCCGACCACCTTGAAGCCGCTGGCGTTGATTTAGAGGCCCAACCCACTGGATGGTCGTACACGATTGCCGTGTTTGGAAGTGAAGACGACGAGAACACGGAGTCACGATTGTTGTGGATGGCCCATGGGGAGTTGCCCTCTCCCTCCCAACACATCTCAGCCAACCAAGCTTGGACGCCGCTCTTGCTCACGGCCATAACCGCCGTCATCGCCGTTTCTTTGATCGCCGCCATACGACAGCGACAACAAGCCATCCCGCGACTACGAGCTGTATGGTCCACCGATGAACAGGGCGCAGTCCACGTCCACCTCCATGCTGGTTC
>DUIU01000095.1 GCA_013330155.1 Candidatus Poseidonia sp.
AGCGTCAAAAAAGCGACGGGTGTCTCGGCAGTTCTTGACAAACTTGGCACCGAATGAGCGTTGTGTGCTCGGGCGCAGGTTCAAAGATGGTGCCCTGCTTGGTTGGGATGAGGCGTGAACATGGTCGAGACAGCATGGGTTGAGGCAGAGGTTCTGAAAGCCGTGCCGGAAGCCGTGGTTGAAGTCATCGACCTTCACGGTTCAGGCGACCACTTCCACGTCCGAGTCATCTCCGAGAACTTCGAGGGCGTTCGCCCCTTGCAACGGCAGAAGCAAGTCCTCGCCGTCATGAAGCAGCACATCCCCCGCCCCATCCACGCGCTTGACCTCAAGTGCATGACCCCCGCCCAAGCTGAAACCGCTGGCGACACTGCATTCGACCCCCACGGGGGTGGACAAGGCGTACATATCCGCCGAATCAACAAAAACAAACAGGAGTGAATCAAATGGACTGGACCCCCGAAGAACTGCAAGCAATCGTCGATGAACACGCCCTCGTGTTGTTCATGAAAGGCAACCCGAACCAACCCCAGTGCGGTTTCTCGAATCGCGCGGCTCAAGTGATGCAACAATTCTCACAACAAGTTGACGAGCCTTTTGCTGCCGTGAACATCCTCAACGACCCCCGTGCCATCCCCTCGGTGTGCGCTTGGTCTGACTTCCCGACCATGCCTCAAGTGTTCGTCCACGGTGAACTCATTGGCGGGTCCGACATCGCTCTTGAGATGCTCCAAGACGGTAGCTTGCGCGAAGTGTACGACGCTGGCCGACAAGCTTGAAGCAAAACCCTTCGTACTGCGGTGCCAAGGCTAAAGCGGACTGGCCTGCACGGTGAAACGATGGCCGAGTTGCTTCCAGGTGGTGTCCACCCATGGCACGTCCTTGACGAATCCAAGGCAGGCTACTACAGCCAGCTCCAACTCAAGCGATGCATCGAGGACCGTAACCCTCTTCTTCCGTTGATGGAGGACAAATACCGTTCTCGTGAACTCGTTGAATCCAAAGAGGTGTGCCACCTCACCAAACTCTACCATTGGTCGGAAGACGTAAACATTGATTGGGACACTTTGCCTGAGCGCTGTGTCATCAAAACCAACCACTGGTCGGGAGACGCTCTGTTCATCATGGACAACGGGCCCGTGCCGCTGGTCAACGTTCCTCGAAAGTTCCGCTTGTTTTCCCGCACGGACAACCGGTACCGTGTGATTCGTAATTGGCGCGACCAAAACGGTAAACCATGGCCAAAGTGGCGCATCGAACGCTCCTTGCGCTGGTGCTTGCGTGAACCCTTCCCCGCACCGATTGAATGGGGCGCTGCCAACATCAAACCAAGGGGCGTGATGATTGAAGAATTGCTCACCGATGACAACCACCTGCCCAACGATTGGAAAGTCCATGTCTTTCATGGAAAAGCGGGCTTCATTCAGTACGACACTGGGCGAATGACGTCGCATTCCCAGTCCATCTACACGCTTGATGGTCAGCGCATTCACCAAACCAACGGTCGATGGAGTGAAGAGCATACTCCCGATGAAATTGTTTCAATTCTTGGAAAGGACAGGATCGATGAACTCATTCACATCGGCGAGCGGCTGGCTGAAGACATCGATTACTCACGGGTTGACCTGTTTTTGGCCGATGGCAAGTGGTACTTTGGCGAATTTACCAACTACCATAATTCGTGCCATCCGCAATCCGTTGAGTGGGAAGAACTCGCTGGCGGGTTGTGGCTGAACAAACCAATCTAGGATTCAATACATTCAAAATCAACGGGCTTGAGGAATGACTGAAGGGGCCATCATGGAGTCATCCAAGCAATCCCGAAAGCTCGTTGTTGAAGGTGGCGAAAGCATCGTCGATTTTGACAACAAAGCGTTCAAACCGATTCCACAAGCCGGAATTGACTTGGCGGTGAAAGCCATGAATGCTGGCGTGATGTACCGCTACCAGCCAAAGACCAAAGAGGCCTCCCTGACTGCAACCTTTGAGCACAATTTCGCCAAATACATGGGGCTCAAACACGCTGTGGGCACCAACTCTTGCGGCTCTGCCATGTTCATCGCCCTCAACATCGTTGGCGTCCAACCTGGAGACACGATTCTGACCAACGCCTTCACCTTCCATGCTGTTCCAAGTGTCATCCAACACGCTCGTGCCATACCTGTTCTCGTGGAGAGCAACCGAGAATGGGCGATGGACCCGGAGGACCTTGACAAGAAAGCCACGGAAACGGGTGCGAAGGTTCTGTTGATGTCTTACATGCGGGGGCATGTTCCCGACATGGACGCCATCATGGAGGTGGTTGACAAGCACGGGCTGATTTTGATCGAGGACTGCGCCCACGCTTACGCCACACTCTGGAAGGGACAACTCCTCGGGACCTTTGGCGAAATCGGCTGTTTTTCGACTCAATCATCCAAGGGACTTTCCGCTGGGGAGGGCGGGATTTTCGTCACCAACGACGATGAACACGCTGCTCGAGCGGTTCTCTATGCGGGTTCTTACGAGCGACTTTGGATGAAGCACTATGATTTGGACGCCGGCCTCATGGACCGATTGCAAAACCAAGTCCCTGGTTATTCCATGCGCATGCAGGAGGTCACCGCCGCCATGCTGACACCGCAAATCGAGCGCCTCGCAACCATCAAACAGATTCACGTGGAAAACTGGAACCTCCTCCACTCGCTGATTCACGACCACCCGAACATTGAGATTCCTATGCCGTTGTCGCAAGTTGACTCCTTCTGTGACACCATGCAGTTCCACCTTGTGGGGCTCTCACGGGATGAGGCTGACCGATTCATCGACCTCATGAAAGAAGAGGGCATCCCGATGCAAATTTTCGGGGCGCGTCGCAACGCTCGTGATTACCGCCAATGGGAGTATGTCAAGGCTCACCAAGACGAATTAAAGGACACGATTGCGAACATTGAATTTGCCTGCGACCTTTCCATGCAACCCCACCTCACACAGGACAACATCCGCGTGATGGGACAAGTGATTCTTGATGTCTTGGCCTACATCGCCGAACAATCCGGCCGATGAAATGCCTCTGCAAGCCTTCCATTCATGGGTTTCTTTGTTAAATGAATGACATTTAGGAAGTCTGTTGTTATGGCGAAAGACGGCTCCCCTTCAGTGTTCCGAAAGTGGGTGATGCGGCAATACTGGCGTATGCAACAATCCCAAGCCGTCGTTGGATTGTTGCTTTGGGGCACCACCATCACGCTGCTGGTTTGGCCGTACGTCCGCTGGCGGTTCGAAACCTCCTGCGGCGACGCTCTTTGTTTCAACGACACCATCCTTGGTGTGCCTGCAACCTACTTCGGTTTGCTTTCCATCTTCCTGACCGTGATGTTTGGCGTCCTCCTCATTGGGTACCTCTACGACCAAGTCTTCTCCTTGTGGACGGAGTGGCGAAGTGTGGACATGGAACGAAACCCCTACGTGACCTACGCCCTTACTCCAAATTGGATGATGATGACCGCCTTGCAGGCTGAAATGCTGCGCCGCCAATCCGAAGGCGACGAGGCCATGCAAGCTCAAGCCGAGTGGTTCCTCAACTGGTGCAAGGAGTATGCCGACGGTGAAATGTTTGCCCGCGCTGTGCAGCGCTGGGACAAAGACCTCGGCTCAACACCGACGTTTTGGTTCACCGATGAAGCGGCCATGGAGCGCGCACGAGCGTTCAAATTCGACGACGAAGATTGACAAATCTTCATGGCCCACTGGCCAAAGTGCTCACCATGGCACGACCATCACGCTGGAGTGATGAACGGAAAGCCAACCGTGAGCAAGCGGATTGGATCGTTGGCTGGCTGCGAATCAACGGCCCGGCCACCACCTCAGAAATCATCCAGGCTCTCGAGGCTGAGGGGCGACAAGTGCGTGCCCACATTCTGCAGCGTGCCTTGCGCAAGTCTCCCTTTGTACAGCGCATCGGTTCAGTGGAAGGAGAACGAGGGGCTGTGAGCCTCTGGGCGTGGGGCTTTGAAGAGGACGACCGCCCCTGACATCCGTGGAAGTCATTGAAAGCCGCCTCACCCAGCCCTTTGCATGAGCGCCGCCAAGCCGCGTACCCCTTCCAGTGGGCGGGATGCATCATGGCTGGTTGGAGCAGATTTGCTGGCGGTTGTCCTCGCTTTCATCGGGCAGATCATGCTGACCCACGCCCTTTTGGCTGAACATTACGGTTGGATGGTTCTTGCGATCGACCTCTATGCCTCCCTGTTCTTGGTCATCGACCTTGGCCTTCCCACGTTGCTAGCCCGGGATGGAACGAGAGCACCATCGCTGGTACCTGCTGCCGTTTGGCGCACCTACCGATGGCAAGCGATGGCGGCGCTTCCCTTCGTGCTCCTCGCGGTTCTGGTCCGCCCAGAATCATGGCTCAACATTGACGCACCACTCAACCTCCTGGTTCTCGCAGCGCTCATCGCCCTGGTCCATGTTGCCTCTTACGCTCCAAGGTCTGGCTTACGCGTGTTGGGTGAAGCACGCCTTGAGGCGCTGACCAAAGTGGTTGAACGGGGGTTGACGGTGTGCGGCTACGGCGTGTTGGTGTGGATGGGTTCCACCTCGGTCTCCGCGTTCACCATGGCTTTTCTTTTCGGAGCTGTAGCCGGGTGGGCTTTGGCGCTGTTTTGGGTGCTCCGCACCGCACCGCCAGCCCCAAAAACCGTGGATTGGGCACGCTTTGGCTCGAGTTGGACGTCGCCCCGCACCCTCATGATGTCCGCCCTGCCGTTCGCCATCACCCTTGGAATTCTTCCTTACGTGATTCGAATTGAGAAGTTCATGGTCGCCGCCTCAGGTGGCGCCACGCTCGGGGCAGTGTTTCACGTCGCTCAATTGGCTTGGCTGGCGGGGTTGGTGGTTCCTGCCGCCATACGTTCCGCGCTTTTACCCGTGCTGGGGAGAGCCCGAACCAATCCGTTGGAGCATCAAAGAGAACTCAACCAAGCCACGGACCTTTGTTTTGGTTTGCTTCCCTACGGCCTATTTGGCGGCTACGCTATCATGACGTTCTTTGCACCGTTAGCGTTTCCAGAAGCTTACCTTGACGGAACACATGGGGCCTCAGCCGTTGATGTGTTCACCGTTCTTTTGGCAGGTTGGGGCTTGACACTGCTGGCCACTCCTACCTACACCAGCCTCATGGCAGGGCAGCACCCTTGGCGCTTCACGCTCTTCATCCTGCTCGTGCTTTTGGCCGCCATGGCTCTGGGCTTCATGTTGGTGTTGGAAGGGCCAGATGATGCAGGTCAGAAGTTGTACGCAGGCGCCGTGGCCAGCAGCCTATCTGCAGGGGTGCTTCTTCTCCTTTCATGGTGGATGAGCGGGGAGTTGGACGTTGTTCGGCACCGTCGGGATGAATGGATGCTGGTGTTTCTCGGTGGGTCATTCATCATCGTAGGCTTGGTCTCCCAAACCCTGTGGTGGACCTTGGGGTTGCCTCTCTTTCTCTTTACGAAACAAGGCTGGAAAGCAGTTCGCTCCACGCTTGACTGACCGAAGATTGGGAGGCAAATGCCAACCGTTCATCCACGTCT
>DUIU01000007.1:0-3414 GCA_013330155.1 Candidatus Poseidonia sp.
GCGAAGGGTTCCTCCACTGCCCCAGACGATCATCAAATCCGGCTCATCTTCCGCCAGTGTACTGACGTGATGTGCGAGTCCTTCAATGGTGTCTTCCTCGCTGACGCGCTCGACCTGTTCCTTGGCACCTTGCATGAAGCGGGGTGAAGATGGTGTCCACGCTTCGCCATACATTCGAACCTTCCATTCACCCTTGGCGTAAACCGTCTCGTCCAAGTCCATCACTTCGGTGATGGCCGTTCGTAGGTCGCCCAGAGCGAACGAGAGGGCGACTTCTGCCGCCGCTTTGGGCGTGGTAGCGAAACATCCTGAATGCATTTTCACGCCACCTGGAACGCCAATAAGCGCTGTTTTTTGCGCCTCTGCACCGGCTGATTCAAGCTCGTTGACAATGTCTCGTGTGGTTCCATCGCCGCCAGCATAGAGGATCGCCTCAACACCCGCCTCAAGCAGTTGACCGACCAAACGAGCCGTGTCTTCTGGCGTGGTTGGTGAAGGTGTTGAACCAAGAGATACGGTACGTATTGGTCCTGCTGATGGCCATTCAGGCAACCACGTGCCGCCCATTCGTCCGTCCCACACCACGAGTTCCAATTCAACGCCTGAACGGTTCAATGAGGAGGAGGTCAAATCAACGAGATGGGAAAGACATTGTTTCATCCGGGGGCCTGCTCGGTCTTCTGCGCCGGCAGCACGCGCTTCTTCAGCCCGCCCGTCGCTTCCTTTGAATCCCAATTTGCCTCCCAATCCAGCATCAGGATTGACGACGATGCCGAGGCGCATGACCATCGCTTGAGCCACTCCCTCAAATATCCCTGCTTCTCCGAAGATGGCCGGATAAAGGGCATAAATGACCCGAGCCTTCATGAGGAGGAGTTTGAATGGTCCACCATGAAAGGGCCACCCTCCACCGAACCCAACCTCGACGACATCCTTGCGCGGGATTTTGCAGAATTGAAGGTTGGTGAAGAAAAATTGGAAATCCCAACCGTCTCAAACCAGCAGGATGCAGAGCCAGAACAACCTGCATCACCCGTTGCATACAATCAGCGAATCGACGCAGTGGAGGACAGAACTTCCTTTACGGTCAAGGCCCCTGCAACCAAGGCCAATGAACCAACGGCGGAATCCGAGAAAACCCCCAAACCAACCATCCTCAAGGCGCCCAGTGCCCAACCAGGAGACGACTTCGACGTTGATTGGTAGAACCATGGGTTCGGGGCGCTGAAGAAGCGCGGGATTCATAGCAAAGGCGCAACCCCGTAGGGGTTGACGGAGCGCTGGAAACATGGCCATGATTGACATCACGCTGCCCGATGGAACGGTGAATGAGTACGCTGCTGGAATTACCTGTGGCGAAGTCATTATCGATGCCTTGGGGAAAAAACACGGATGCGTCGCAGCAAAGGTGAATGGTTCCCAACGGGACTTAACCTCAACGTTGAACACATCCTGCTCCGTGGTCGGCATTCACTCTGAAACCGATGAAGGAATGCACATTCTGCGCCATTCAGCCGCTCATCTGTTGGCTCAAGCGGTGGTGGAATTGTATCCTGGTGCCCTGCCCACCATCGGCCCAGCCATTGACCGCGGCTTTTACTATGACTTTGCGATGGAACCCCTCGCCCAAGGCGACCTCAAAGCGATTGAGAAAAAAATGCAACAACTGGCGCGGCAAAACCTGGCGGTGGAACGTGTTGAACTCGATCAAACAAGCCTAAGGGAACACTTTGAATCCAACCCGTACAAACTTGAAATCATCGATGAACGTTTGGAAGCAGGACATGGTTCCACCATCTACACACAAGGCAACTGGTACGACCTCTGCCTTGGGCCGCACGTGGCAAGCACGTCGAAGCTCATGCACTTCCGGCTCACTTCCGTCTCAACCGCCTACTGGCGAGGTGACCAAGACCGGGAGCAACTGGTTCGAATTTACGGCCTGGTCGAGCCCTCCAAGGAAGCACTCAAAGCCACTCTCAACCGTTTGGAAGAGGCCAAAAAGCGAGACCATCGTAAACTCGGCAAAGATTTGCAACTCTTTCACATCGACGAAGAAGTGGGTCAAGGCCTCATTCTTTGGACACCTCGTGGGGCCATCATTCGCCAAGAATTACAGGATTTCATTTCCCATCACCTCCGACGGCAGGGGTACTCCCAAGTGTTCACCCCCCACATTGGGAAGTTGGACTTGTACAGAACATCGGGTCACTTCCCCTACTACCAAGATTCGCAATACCCGCCGTTGGTTGAACGTGATTTGATGAACAAGTTGGCCGATGAGGGATGCACCTGTGGCGACCTTTCCAACATGATGAAATCAGGCGATATCGATGGATACATGCTCAAACCCATGAACTGCCCGCACCACGTCAAAATCTATGCAAGCCAAGCACGTTCCTATCGAAACTTACCACTAAGGCTCGCAGAATTTGGCACCGTCTACCGTTGGGAACAATCCGGTGAGATTTCCGGGCTGACCCGAGTTCGCGGTTTCACACAAGACGATGCGCACTTGTTCGTGACCGAGGACCAGCTGGCCGATGAAGTGCTTGGTTGCATCGAACTTGTTCAGATTATCTTTGACAAACTCGGCATGGAGGACTACCGTGTTCGCGTGGGACTCCGAGACCCGGATTCCTCGAAGTATGTCGGAGACCCAAAGCGGTGGGACAAAGCTGAGGATGCCTGCCGTGCCGCAGCAGAATCCCTAGGAGTGGCATGGTCTGAAGAAGAAGGAGAAGCGGCATTTTACGGACCAAAAATTGACTTCGTCGTCAAAGACGTCATCGGACGTGAATGGCAACTCGGAACGGTTCAAGTGGATTATAACCTCCCAGAGCGGTTTGATTTGACCTACAAAGGAAGCGATGGGGAGATGCATCGGCCCGTGATGATCCATCGCGCCCCGTTCGGTTCAATGGAACGCTTTGTGGGCGTCCTTATCGAGCACTTTGGCGGACGCTTCCCGACGTGGCTTACACCAACCCAATGCCACATCATTTCCATACGAGAAGAACACAAAGCCTACGCTGGCAAAGTGGCGGACGCCTTGAGGGCTGTCGATGTCCGGGTCGAAGTTGATGACTCCGACAACAACATCATGAAGAAAATTCGAAACCACCGAAAACTCCAGCCCGCCTATCTGGTCATCCTCGGAGACGAGGAACAAAAGAACGGGACAGTCAGCCTACGAGCACGAAATGGCGACCAAATCGCTGGCATCCCGCTGGACGAGTTTGTCTCAAACATCGCCACTGAAATCAGCGAAAAAGTCAGCCAACCATCGCTGGTCCCTCCCCCTTCTGAGTGAGAGTACATGACTTCGCCGTCCATCATCGAAGAACATTCATGGGACATGGCCTTGCCCCTGTTGTTTGCTTTCTTGACGGCTTGGTTTTTTTGGCATAACAT
>DUIU01000007.1:3806-6251 GCA_013330155.1 Candidatus Poseidonia sp.
GTGAGAATGCTCCTTTCGAGGAAAGGTACTCGGTTCGGGGTCGTCTCCTATCTGATGGCACTAACCGGGAGCTTGGTGTTGTTGTTTGAATTTCTCAACTTCCGAGCCGGCGGTTCGGACGGGTACCACGCAGCATCGGTTGGATTTGCTTTATTGCTCATCATCGCACCCGCCATTATCTCAACCGGAACATCGCTCGGCGCGCAAGTCATCCGTCCAATTGGCGTAAGCCGTGCCTCCCTGCAAAGCAATTCCACACTCCGAAACGTATCCTACGTCGCCCTCTCCATTGCATGGTTATTGTTGGCTTTGGGCGTGGGCTTTGTCCTCTACGCCCGAGGGGCCTCGCAAACGACCCAATACAGCATGATTGCGCTGGTCGCCTTCAGCCCCGCAGTTTTGGCATACGGACGCATCCTCGGCTCTTCCTGGCACGCTTTGAAGCAATCATCAGAGCAAATCGCCAAAGGTGGGGCGTCTCCTTTCCACAATCACTTACCAAATGCACGGCAACAATTCATTGCGCAAGTGGTCCATGTCAACCTCATCGCGATGCCGTTTGTTGCCGTGAATACCGTCATTTCACTCGTGCTTCTGCTCTACAATCCAGACATGTTCCTTCATTCTGACCGGGTGCTGAACTTGCCAGAATATCGCCCTCAGTCAACCTACATGGAAGAGGGAGGATTGCTTGGTTTTGGCCTTATTGAACTGTTCTCCTACATCCCACAGGCCGGCATTCGTGTTCCGATTGTAACGACGCTCCTCCTCTTCCTTCTCCTCAACGTCGCCGCCATCGGGTTCCTGTTTGTTTACGAAGTGGCTCGAATCCTCTTCCTCGATATTCAAGACGTCTCTGGATGGGGCGGCATTCGCCTTGCAGACAGCCGTTTGCTTCGTGCTGAGCCAATCCAGCAAGCCAACGTTCTGAACTTCTGCTTCACTGGCTTTGCTGGCCAATCCATGCTCCTTCTTGCCCTGGCGATGATCACCTTTTGGGATTCCAGTTTTCTCCCCCAAGGAGCTCAGTGTGGCGAGTGGCAAGCCGATGTCTGCATGGTGCTTGAGAAAGACATGCTTGAACAATTGACCTGGATGTTGGCTTCGGGTGGGCAAGTGGCGTTCCTGTTCGTTTGGGCTTTTTCGAGAAAACGTTCAGCGCGATTGGATGAGATCAACTTTGACGCCTCGATGGACGAAGACAGGACACGGCTACGCGGCATGAGCGATATGATTTATCTCAAACAGCGACCCACAAGTGAACTCCTAGGAAAGGACGATTGGAACACCGCCATTGAGCGGTTTGAGTCCTCCACACAGGGCAGGGAAGCGACCCTTGTAGGGTTGGACATGATTCGTACCACGAAGGCGAAAATGCTTCTTCATGTTGGATTGGGGCGTTGGGACGAAGCCGAAGAGCTGGCTGTTGACTTGCTGGCACTTCAAGGTGGTCGTGATGCTCAAACCGCTCGGCTCGTGTTATGTGCAGCAAGTCTCGCTCAACGAGACTATCGCGAGGCCATACCGCGATTAGCGTTGTTGAACAACGACGACATCGAAGCCGTACGCCTGCGCTGGGTGGCGAGTTTACTCAGCGGGCAAGTGCACCTGGACCAAGAGGCCAAGTCAATGCTCAGCGTTGACCCACTACGAAAAGACAACATTCGGATGTTAAACGAGTTCCAACGTGGAGAAACATCACTGCGAGCAACTCCTGTTCGCCAACCTGCTCAGCGGTCCATGTACCTCTCTGAAATCGCACGCATGCGGATGAACGGGCAGAGCGAGCAAGCCCTCAACCACTTGGAAAGTACATTGGCCAAGCTCGGAGAGGAGATGTGGATTCAGGGCCGTTTGGTGAGAGCCCTGCTGAATTTCGACGGGGGGCGAAACCTCACCGCTATTAACACCGTGAAAGAATTGTCTTCTTCGGCACCTCGGCATCCTCACGTTAGAGCTGTTTTGCATCAACTCGCCTCGCTTGGAAAAGCCAACCGCCCACCTTCAGAACCCACGAAAATCCGTTGGATATTGGAAGATGAAACCGATTGGAAACGGTCGTGGAAGCAGCATAATGTGGCCATTCCGCCGATCTTAGATTCAACTGACCTCAAACAACACGCCATGAAAGCCAACGCATGGTCGCTGATGATGAGTGAAAAAGGCGTGAGGCACCATGCTTCGAAGAAAGCGTACAAAGCGCTCGGAGACGATGTCTTGATTGGCCTCTTTACCCACCTGTCCGGACTCACCATCACCATCGGCGGCATGCCGGTCGACCTCGGCCTTCCAGCCGGTATTGACTTGAAGTCGGCCAAAAAGAACGGTTTGCTCAACCTGTGATCAAATGCGTCTTCGCAAGCGTTCCATGGCCGCGTCTGCCGAGCCAAGGAACTCAAGGGCTTCTTCAATTCGGGCGACCTCGAGGGATTGCTCTGCAGCAGC